>JASLEQ010000216.1 GCA_030151135.1 Candidatus Sulfotelmatobacter sp.
TAGCACTGGTGGGACTTTCGTGATCCGCAGATGATGGAGGCGAGTCAGCTGTGGAGTAAAATGAGCTAATACTTCGGTTCCCGGAAGGTTTATGAAGAAACTGGCCTTTTGTTTTTGTTTGGCGATCTGCTGCGCGGCCCCGTCAGTGGCGGCTGGGGCGCGGGCAAACAATCCTGCATACGCACAGAACCGGGCGTCAATAAAAGCCCAGAAAAAGCAACAAAAGGCGATGAAGAAATACCTGAAGAAGCAGAACAAAGCACAAAACAAGATGTTCCGGAACAGTCAGAAAAATACGCACTATCCGAAGAGACAGTACTAGGCTCTAAACGATCCACCCCCCGCCCACCACTATATCGCCGTCATAAAACACGGCAGCTTGGCCCGGCGTGATAGCGCGCTGCGGCTCGTCAAAGGTGGCGAGGATCTCATCCACGCCGCTTCGTTCAATCGTCGCTGCGGCTGGCTCGTGACGATGGCGTATCTTTACCGCGACCCGCATCGGCTCTTGCAACTCTGCGACCGAGATTAGATTCACCCGCTTCGTGCGCAAGATACGCGAGTAGAGGTGCTCATCGCCGCCTACGACTACCTGCTTCTGCGCTCCACTGATTTGGATAACGTAGAGCGGCGATCCCGTGGCGACGCCGAGTCCCTTACGCTGGCCGACGGTGAAGTTATGAATGCCCGTGTGCTCGCCGATCACGTCTCCGCGGGTCGTGACCAACTCGCCTGAGGTATCGGGCAGCGACTCGCCTTGCTCGGCGAGGTACGCATCGATGAAGCGCTTGTAGTCGCCGCCGGGGACGAAACAGATTTCCTGCGAGTCAGGCTTCTCGGCGATGGCTAGGCCGTGCGTTGCGGCGAGTTCGCGCACCTGCGGCTTTTTCATATCACCTAGAGGAAACAGCGTGCGACTGAGTTGGTCTTGCGTCAGTCCGAAGAGGAAGTAGGTCTGGTCCTTACTGAGATCGGCCGGACGCCTGAGTAGCCACCGTCCGCGAACTTCGTCGTAGGCGACTCGCGCGTAATGTCCCGTCGCTACGCGCTCGGCCCCGATCTGTTGCGCAACGATGAGAAGTTGATCAAACTTCAGGTGATTGTTGCAGAGACTGCACGGAATCGGCGTGCGCCCAGAAAGATATTCCTCAACGAAAGGACGAACGACGTCACGCTCGAACCGATCTTCATGATTTACAACGTAATACGGGATGCCGATCTGCTGGGCCACGCGCCGCGCATCGTAGACGTCGTCGATGGAGCAGCATCGTCCCTGCACAGACTCCGGCATGCCTTCGCGTCCAGCGAGTCGGCGCTGGTTCCAGAGTTGCATGGTCAGCCCGATGATGGTGTGACCCTCGGCGCGCAGCATGGCCGCGACGGTGGATGAGTCCACACCGCCCGACATGGCTACAGCGATTGTGTCCGTTGTCAGTTTCCTGCTCCTGTCTCTAGCTTCCAGCTAAAACTTTATAGCGCGGCGAAAGGGCCCTCAACCTTGCAACCGTTTCAGGCACAAGTGCCAGCGCGAAGTCAATATCTTGCTCGGTAGTCTGCTTTCCCAAGCTGAAGCGTATGCTGGATCGCGCTCTCTGTGGCTTAAGCCCCATTGCCAGCAGCACGTGAGAAGGCTCGATCGCGCCCGACGAGCACGCGGCACCTGTCGAGACCGCCAGTCCCTTTAGATCCAGCGCAATCACCAGGGATTCACCTTCGATGTGGTCGAAATGGATATTGCTGGTGTTCGAAACGCGCGGTGCTCCTGCGCCATTTACTCCGGCTTCGTCCACTTGCGCGAGAATTCCCTGCTCCAGACGGTCGCGCATTGCCGCAATTCTTCTATCGTCTCCTCGCTGCAATCCTTGCCGTGCCAACTCCGCCGCCTTACCGAGCGCCACAATTCCGGGAACATTTTCCGTTCCGGGACGCCGCGATCGCTCGTGTCGTCCGCCGAAGAACAGCGGGGTCACCTTCGTGCCCTTCTTCACATACAAGGCGCCTACGCCTTGTGGTGCATTCATCTTGTGGCCTGAGATCGAGAGCACGTGACAGCCGATCCGCTTTACGTCAATCGGCACTTTGCCTGCAGCTTGTACCGCATCGGTATGGAAGTACACACCAGCCTCGGCGGCAATCTTCGCAATGGGTCCGATCGGCTGGAGGACGCCGGTTTCGTTGTTCGCCCCCATGATCGAGACCAGCTTTGTATAAGGCCGTAATGCGCGCTGCACATCGGCCGCGTCCACAAGTCCGCTGGCGTCCACCGGCAGGACCGTCAGTTCGCAGCCAAGTTCTTCAAGATGCTTGGCCGCGTGAAGCACCGCATGATGCTCCGTGCTGGAAGTGATCACGTGCTCACCCGCCTTCACCAGACCGGACAAAGCTAGATTGTCTGCTTCAGTACCTCCACTGGTGAACACAATCTCGGACGGCCGGCAGCCGAGCAACTTCGCCACCGATTCGCGCGCATCCTCGACTGCTGCCCGCGTTTCCTGTCCGTGGTGGTGGATCGAGGACGCGTTACCGAACCGCTCGGCGAACCAGGGCCGCATGGCTTCGAACACCTCGGGCAGAACCGGGGTGGTGGCATTGTTGTCGAGATAAACGCGGTGCATACAGAACCCGCCTCTATTCTACGGGATTCAGGCAGAGATACTTGAAAAGCCTAACCTTACCAATAAGGACGCAAAGAACCGTAGCAGCAGGCGGGAAGAAAAACAGCCTACTCTCGCTCGTCAATCGGCACGTAGTGGTTCGGGTACTCGGGTCCGAGATACTCTGCGCGGGGGCGGATCAGGCGATTGTCGTCCAATTGTTCAATCACATGCGCTGTCCAGCCGCTGATGCGGGACACGGCGAAGATGGGCGTGAAGAGATCTACGTCAATGCCCAGCGTGTGATACGTAGAAGCCGAATAGAAGTCAACATTGGCATTCAACTTCTTATCGGCCTTAACGAACTCTTCTATTTTGTGCGAGATCTCAAACCACTTGGCCTGCCCGCTGGAATTCCCCAAATCGCGCGACATTACCCGCAGGTGAGTGGCTCGAGGATCTTCGGTGGTGTAAACGCGGTGTCCGAAGCCGGGGATCTTTTTCTTCTGCGCGAGCATGCCTTTCACGTAGTCGACGGGATCGGCCCCGGATTCGTCGATGGCCTGGAGAATGTGGAACACGGCCTCGTTAGCTCCTCCGTGCAGAGGACCTTTTAGCGCTCCAATCGCCGATGTCACCGCCGAGTGCATGTCGGACAATGTCGCTGCAGTCACTCGAGCAGCAAAGGTGGACGCGTTCAGTTCGTGGTCGGCGTGAAGGATGAGCGCGATATCCAGGGCGCGCTCTGCCGTCGACGAAGGATGCTTGCCATTCAGCATCAGCAGGAAATTAGCGGCGTGGGAGAGCGATCGGTCGGGCTCGACGGCTGGATGTCCCTTGCGGATGCGGTCATATGCCGCAACGATCATCGCGATCTGCGAGGTGAGACGGATCGCTTTGTCAACGTTTGCCTGGCGATCGTTGTTTTTCTCCTGTGGATCGTAGAACGAGAGGGCCGAAACTGCCGTGCGCAGCACGTCCATGGGCAAAGCGTGGCGCGGGGTTGTGCGGAGCAGGTTGATGATAGACGCGTCGATCTTTCGTTCTTCCGCCAGCCTGTCGTGAAGCTCTCTCAATTGTGCGCGAGTGGGAAGCTTTCCAAACCAGAGGAGATAACAAGTTTCCTCGAAATTGGAATGATCCGCGAGCTCGTGGATATCGATACCGCGGTAGGCGAGCACGCCGGCATCGCCGTCGATGAAACAAATCTTCGAAGTGGTGGCGACCACACCTTCGAGCCCCTTGGGGGCGCGCGCTGAAGTCACACTGGACATTTGGCCCTAGCCTTAAATTCTAAATTGTTTGGTCTCGGCCCGCACGACGGAGAAGACAGCCGAAATCAACCAGGTCTTGTATCGTAAAAGCTGTAAACTCTCCACCGCAGCGACGCCAGGTATTAGATGCTGAAAACTTCTAAGGCTTTTGCCTGTAAAGGAAATACGGTTTTGCCAGTCGCAATTGAGCGGGCGTATATTGATTGGTTCGTTTTGCTATCCCCGCGACGCCGCAGTGAGTGCTCCCCCATGGAGGATCTCCGGCTATGAAACGATGCCTTTCCGCGCTGCTTTTGTGCGCTTTTTTCCTCTCGAATTTCGCCCTCGCCGATGAGGGCATGTGGCTCTACAATGCGCCTCCGAGGGACAAGATCAAGGCCAAATACGGCTTCGAACTGACGCAACAGTGGCTGGATCATGTCAGGCTCTCCTCGGTCCGATTCAATAATGGCGGCTCGGGATCCTTCGTCTCAGCCGACGGCCTCACCTTCACGAATCATCACGTGGGCGCCGGTTGCGTGCAGCAGCTTTCCAGTGAAGGGCACGACTATATCAAAACTGGTTTTTACGCTAAGACCCAGGCCGACGAAGCAAAGTGTCCTAACCTGGAATTGAATCAGCTGGTCGGGATCGAGGATGTCACCGAGAAGATCAATGCGGGCGTGAAGAATGGTATGTCCGCAGCCGAACTCGGTCAGGCCCAACGATCGGCCATGTCGCAGGTGGAAAAGGATTGCACGACTTCGACTGGCCTGCGTTGCGATGTCGTGACTTTCTATTCGGGGCAGGTTTATAACCTTTACAAATACAAGAAGTACACGGATGTTCGGCTGGTGTTCGCGCCGGAATTCGATATTGCGTTCTTCGGCGGCGATCCAGACAACTTCGAATACCCACGATACGACCTGGACATCACGTTCTTCCGCGTATACGAAAATGGCAAGCCAGCGCATCTCGACAACTATCTGAAATGGTCCCCGACGGGGGTCAGCAACGATGAACTGATTTTCGTGTCTGGACATCCGGGAAGCACAAGCCGGCTGTTGACGGTGGCACAACTGGAGTTTCTGCGCGATGTGCAGTATCCGTCGGTGCTGAAGTTCCTGGCGAGCCGGATCTCGTTGTTGCAGGACTTCAGCAAACAGTCAGAAGAGAATGCGCGAATCGCCAAGGAAGAAATTTTTGGACTGCAGAACGCGCAGAAGGCATACACAGGATACGACGGCGGCCTACTTGACAAGTCGATCATGCAGACCAAGGCCGACGACGAAGCAAAACTCAAAGAGAGTTTTAAAGCCAACGCGAAGAATGTGAGCGCTGGAGATCCATGGGTCGAAATCGCGAACGCGATGGAAGTGCAGAAGGCGATTTACAACAATATGACTTATCTGGAGAGGCAACGGGGCTTCCCTCGCTTGGCGCAGATCGCCCGCGTCCTTGTGCGCGCGGGTGTGGAGAAGTCCAAGCCCAACGATCAGCGGATGCGCGAGTTTCGCGACTCGGCTTTGCCTTCGCTGGAGCAGCAGTTGTTCTCAGAGGAACCTCTCTACAAAAACCTTGAGACTCTGGAAATGACGGCATCGCTGAACGAGATGGAGGAGGCGCTGGGTCACGGTAATCCGGACGTCGAGAAACTGCTAGAAGGAAAAAGCCCAGCGGATGCGGCCAAGGATCTGATCGGCAACACGAAGCTCGGCGATGTTGCGGTGCGTAAGCAACTGTACGCCGGTGGCGAGGCCGCAATTCAGGCCAGCACCGATCCGCTGATCGTGGCGATGCGTGCCATCGATCAGGATGCGCGCGATGTGCGCAAAGAGTTTGAAGACAAAGTGGACTCAGTCGTTCGGCGCGACGGAACGGTGATAGCTAAAGCGCGATTCG
This sequence comes from Candidatus Sulfotelmatobacter sp., assembly GCA_030151135.1. The sequence continues at coordinate 5,750 of JASLEQ010000216.1, forward strand.
CGCAGAGCGGATTCAGCCAGCCTCCCGATGCGACATTCACGTTGCGCTTGAGCTATGGAGTGGTGAAAGGCTACCAGGAGAACGGAAAATCTATCCCATTCGACACCAATATGGGAGGCGCATTCGAACATGCCGCCGCTCATGGCAGCCAGCCGCCCTACAACCTTCCGGAAAGTTGGATCAACTCGAAGTCTAAGCTTGACTTGAAGACACCGCTGAACTTTGTTTCTACCGCGGACATCATTGGAGGAAACTCCGGTTCGCCCACCGTGAACAAGAAGGGCGAAGTGGTGGGGATCATCTTCGACGGTAACATTCAGTCGCTCGTCTGGAACTTCGTTTACACGGACGTGCAAGCGCGGGCGGTATCGGTGGATTCACGAGGTATCCAGGAGGCGTTGCGCAAGATTTATGGGGCCACCGCACTGGCGGATGAGTTGATGGATGGCAAGGGAGCGGCAGCTTCGGCTGGGAAGTAGTATCCGCAGCTGAGGTCCCTCGGCCGTTAGAAGACGCGCCGAGCAAACCAATCCGTGGAAACGTTTCTCGGCGGTAAGGCCCCCGACAGGCGAGCCTTTTTCATTTACGCCGGCCAGATCGACAGCGCAGTCTTGCTAAGGATCTGATCCTGCACTTCCGCGGTGAGCGCGAGTGCGCGGAATTCCTCGAGGTTCTTTTTGATATCCGGCACTCCCGGGCCGGGCCAATCCGTGCCGAAAAGCGTTTTGTTCGCAATCTCCTCCAGTCGTGGAAAGTACTTTAAGAGCGTCTTTGGCGGGATACCGCTGATATCCAGATAAACGTTGGGATGGCGTCGGATCAAAAAAAACGCAGTCTGCATCCAGAGCGGACGCCCGCCGTGGGCGAGCAGAATTTTCAGTTTCGGAAAGTCGACCGCAACGTCGTCGATATAAATCGGATCGCCATACTTGTTGCGAGCGCCGGGAAAGATTGACGTTCCTGTGTGGAACATGACGGGCACACCATTCGCCTCCGCCGCGCGATAAATGATCTCGAGTTCCTTTGCCCCAGTGAGGTAATCGTTCGGATACAGCAACTGGTGCGGCGGATGTATCTTGATCATCTTCAGTCCTAGCCGCAGGATTTGTTCGACATCTGCTAGCACGTTCTTCGTATGCCGCGGGTGCAAGCTGCCGCAAGAGAGAAGGCGTCTGGGATCTTCTTTGACGTAGTCCGCGACGAACTGATTCACGCCGTTGGTAAAGCCGATCACTTCCGGAGCCACGTAGTTGATCAGCATGGCGCGGTCGATTCCACTCGCGTCCATGAACTGCAGAAATGCCTTTGGCGAGCGACAGAACTCGACGATCTGATCGAAGTTCGGGCGCTTCCTTTTCATCAACTCCAGCGCGTGCGGCTTGAACATCTCGATGGGCTGGATGTGAATGTGGCAATCAGTGATCATTCAGTGGTCGGGTGGCCGGTGACAGCGGATAGTATTCGGCGCGAAAAGCATATCAGAGAGCCTAATTGCTTGCCGCCAACACGGCTCTCTTGGTAAATACGCGGATCATCTCGCGGCGGTATTCCGGGGTGAGCGCGGATGTGGTCAGCGGCTTCGCGGTTCTTGCCGCAAGATCGCCGATGGCGGCCGCCAGTTCGTCGCTCATTGCCTTACCGGATAGCATTTCTGCGGCGCCTCTGATGATTAGTGGCGCCGGATTGACCGCTGTGATCCCGACCCGCGCATCGGCGATGTGCCCATTGGAATGCTTGATCGCAACCGCCACTCCCGCCAGCGGATAGTCGATGGAGCCGCGCACGCGCAGTTTGCGATAGACGCCACTATATCCAGCCAAGGACGCCGGCAAGAAAACGCGCGTGAGGAGTTCGTCCGGCTGCAGTTTGCGATAGTTGTCGCCAATTCCCGTGTAGAAATCGGATAACGGCATGCGGCGAGTCCCACCTTGGCTAGCGATTTCGATTTCCGCGTTGAGGCAGAGAAGCGCAGGAGGCGTATCTCCTGAAAAGGCCGCCCAGCATATCGTTCCGCCGGGAGCGACGTGACAGAGGTCTCCATCCTTCTTAATGCAAAAGCCGCATCCTTTTCGCCAGGTGAGCGACTGGTTATACCAGAGGCAACGCGTGTCAAGGCAGATGTTGCCGCCGATCGTGCCCATGTTACGCAGCACAGGTGAAGCGACGGTGGCAGCGGCTTGGCTGAGCACAGGATAATGCTGTCGCAGGAAATCGGAGCGTTCGATGGCGCGGATGGTAGTCAGCGCGCCGATCTCGACTCCGCCGTCTGATTGAGGCTTGATGCCTCGAAGATCCGTGATCCCGCGCAGGTCGAGGACATACTCGGGCTCAAATAACTTCTGCCGCATCGACGGAATGAGGTCGGTGCCACCAGCGAGAACGCGGACAGTCGAGCCGTGTTTGGTCAGTAACTCCAGCGCTTCGTTCACGGCTCGCGGGCGCAGCAGTTTGAACTCCGGCAGGCTCAATCCGCACCTCCGCGTTGCTCTCGCGACGGATCGAGTGGATGACGCTCCGGCCCTTTGCCCTTGAACCACAGCGAGCCACCGTGGTCGCGGAAGCGACTCGGCGCGGTGGGATCGATGCCTTCGGTGAGGTTGATCGCCTTTGCATTCTTCTTCGTGCGTAACGCGGCGAGCACTCGCTCCGGAGTGAACGGCGACTCATGCAAGCGCACGCCAACTGCGTCGTAGATAGCGTTTGCGATCGCGGGTATTGTGGCCGCGAGGGATCCTTCGCTGCATTCTTTCGCTCCGAAGGGCCCCTCGGGATCGATGCTTTCTACGATGATGGGCTCGATCGCGGGCGATTCAATGGAAGATGGGCTGCGATATTCGAGGAGGCCGGGATTCATCAGCATGCCGTCTTTCCAGACCATTTCTTCCGTAAGAGCCTGGCCCATGCCCATCCAGACGGAGCCGATGATCTGTCCCTCGACGGAAACCGGATTCAGGGCGCGGCCACAATCGTGGGCTGCCCAGACTTTGTGGACTGTAACTTCGCCGGTTTCTTCATCGACACTGACCTCGGCGACCTGTGCCGAATATGAGTACGCCGGGGACGGACCTACACCGGCGCCCTTGTGTTTGCCCCCGCGCGCTTCCGGTGGCGGCGCGTAAGAACCGGTACCGGTCAGAGCGCCATGGAAGTCGATGGCCGCGACAACGGCTTCTTCGAAGGTCATCTGATCTTTCGGGCCTTCGTCTTTACGTTTCTGCTGCAGCGATCCGCGAAGGATCTGGCCTTCCACTCGGCCCGACACAGTGGCTGCCGAGCTTTGCTCGGTCGGACGAGCGGGGGCGGAGATCCCCACATGGCCATTTTTTCTGCGAAGAATGTCTTCCCGGAAGACCAGGTCCTCTGGCTCGCATGCCATCTTCTTCGCCGCCGCGGCTGCGATTAGCTTCTTCACTTCCTGCGCTGCGCGCAGGGTGGCATTGCCAGCCATGAAGGTTACGCGACTGGAATAGGAGCCGATGTCGATGGGCGTGAGGTCGGTGTCGGCAGCGATCACGCGCACTCGCGATAACGAGCATCCAAGCGCCTCGGCCGCAATTTGCGCCGTCATCGTGTCGGAACCTTGGCCAATCTCAGACGCTCCCGTATACACGACGACACCGCCGTCGCGATCGATCTTGATATTCACCGTGGAGTGCGGCATGTCGGAACGGATGATGGAGTTCGCCGCCCCGCTCACGTAATGACTGCAGGCTATTCCGAGGCCGCGTCCCTTGGGCAACTTCCCTTTCCGCTCGCTCCATCCAGAGCGCTCGACCGTCTTCTCGATGCACTCAGGCAGGCCGTAGCTCTGCACGCGCAGTCCGTTCACGGTGACACACGGGGGCTGCAGCAGATTTTTCTGGCGAATCACGGCGGGATCCATCCCGATCTTTGTCGCTAGCTCGTCAAGCTGGGACTCGAAGGCGAAGCGGACGTTGACTGTGCCGTGCCCTCGCATGGCGCCGCACGCCGGCTTATTGGTCAGCACGCGATATCCGTCGTATTGAATGTTAGGGATGTCGTATAGAGCGCCGAGCAGCGCGCCAGAATAGAGGATCGTGACGACCCCATACGAACAGTAAGCGCCGCCATCCTGCACGACGCGCGCTTTCACGGAAGTGATGCGGCCGTCTTTTTTGACGCCCGTTTTCAGATCGACGATCGTACGCGGGCGTCCGCGATGTGCCCAGAACACCTCTTCCCGCGTGTATGTGATCTTTACGGGGGCCTGCGCTTTGCGTGCTGCAACCGCAGCGATGATCTCCAGCGGAATCACTTCACTCTTGCCGCCGAACCCGCCGCCCACGAGCGGTTTGATGACGCGAATCTGCGCCATGGGCATGTCGAGCACAAGGGATAGCTTGTGTTGCAGGTAGTACGGAACTTGCGTTGAGGACCAGACAGTGAGCCGGCCGGGCTTGCCGGTATGAGGGTCGATCTCGAACGAGGCCAGGGTGGAATGCGGTTCCATCGCAGCGTGCGTGACTTCATTGGCGATGAACCTGGCCTCGGCAATCTCGTCGGCTTCTGCGAAGCCCTTATCGGGATCGCCAAAGGCGTGGTGATAGTCCTTCTCAAGATTGTTGGGCTTGTTATCGTGAATGAGATCGGTCTCGGCCCTCATCGACTCTTCGGGATCGAAATAGGCGGGCAGGACTTCATATTCCACATCGATAAGTTCGAGCGCTTTCTCAGCGATGGCCTCCGATATAGCCACAATGCACGCAACGTTGTCTCCGACGTAGCGGACTTTATCGAGTGCGAGCGGATATTCGTCGTGGCCGACAGGCAGGATGCCGTATGTTTTCGGAGCGTCCTTGCCAATCACGACCGCAACTACGCCTTCAAGCTTTTCAGCGCGAGTGGTATCGATGTGCTTGATACGCGCGTGCGGGTAAGGCGAGTGCAGAATTTTGCCGACCAGCATGCCGGGCAGGCTGAGATCGTCGGTGTACTTGCCCGAGCCGGTGGTCTTCTCGGCGGCGTCGACCATGGCGGTGGGCTTGCCGATGATGGAGAAGTCGCCGGTCGGTTGTCGGTCGTTGGTCGTCGGCAAAGTCATTGTGATTTCGCTACTTGGGAATCTGCGTCAGCCAAACGCTCTGCCGCAATCGCCGAGCGGATGGCTTCGTACATCTGGTTGTAGCCGGTGCAGCGGCATAGATTGCTGCTGAGCGCGCTGCGAATGTCTTGCTCGGTCGGGTTAGGATTTTCGGCGAGCAGGGACTTAACCGTCATGATGAAGCCGGGCGTGCAGTATCCGCACTGTGCGCCGCCCCAATCGCCATAGGCTTTCTGAATCGCCGCAAGGCTGCCGTGTTCGCTTACGCCTTCAACCGTCGTAATTGACTGACCCTCGCAACTGGCGGCGAGCAATGTGCAGGACATCATCGCGACACCGTCGATGAGTACCGTACAGGCCCCGCACGAAGAATCGTCACAACCGCGCTTCGAGCCGGTGAGTTGCAGTTGCTGCCGCAGAACATCGAGCAGCAAAGCGCTCGGCTCAATGGCAAGTTCGTGTTTACGACCGTTGATGCGGAGGGTGATGAGTTCTTTTGACAAGGTTGGCTCTCGGCTTTTGGCCCTTGGCTCTTAGCTAAAAGCCAAGAGCTAATGGCTAATAGCGGTTCTAGTACATCGGCACTTTCTGGTCCACTTCCCGCGACCAGGCATCGATTCCGCCGCGCATGGACTGCACCTTTTCAAATCCCTGTTGGCGCAGCCAGACGGTTACATTCATCGAGCGCACTCCGTGATGACACATCACCACGATGTGTTCTTCAGGATCGAGTTCCTGATGGGCTCGCGACGGAATCTCTCCCATCGGAATCAGCTTCGCACCAGCGATCCTCGCCGTTTCGAATTCCCACGGCTCTCGAACATCGAGCAGCGTAAACGTCTCGCCTGCGTCGAGTTTCTGTTTG
>JASLEQ010000287.1 GCA_030151135.1 Candidatus Sulfotelmatobacter sp.
AAAACGTGAGGGGAAGATTCGCATGGTCGCTCTGTCCAATGTCACCCAGGAACACATTGAGCGGGCCCGCCGAATCGTTCCGATCGCATCTGTCCAGAACCGGTATAGTTTCGCCGATCGCGAATGGGATTATGTCGTGTACTATTGCGAGCGAAATGGAATCGCCTTCATCCCATGGTTTCCACTCGGTGCGGGCCGCATCGCCGGCGAAGTTCTCAACCATGTCGCACAGGCGCATCATGCCAGCCCGACACAGGTGGCCCTTGCGTGGCTCTTGCGGCGATCGCCAGCGATGTTGCCGATACCGGGAACATCCTCGACTGAACACCTCGAGCAGAACGTGGCCGCGGCCTCTCTCCGCCTGAAGGACGAAGAGTACGAAGAGTTGGCCGGAGTTCCGGAACTAGTCGCGACTCGTTAACCCGAGGGCTTTAACTCGATGCTGCATGAAAATCGTTGTTTTCGTCGTCGTCTGTGCATTTTTGATTGCGATGCCACTCTGGCGCATCAACGGATTATGCTGAGCCTCAGGAAGTACGTGGTCAATTGCTGTAGCGGCCACGTACGACGACAACAGGAAAAGCTTACGGAAAAGCACTGCACCTCGACTCCAACGAGCCGCGTAACGCAAGTGTGAGAGTCGAACAGCCTTGAGCTGTTCGCTGGTAGCGAGCACGCTCCTATCCCTGCTTTAAGCCTCGGGCAACGAATCCCGCCAGTGTATCGAGCAACATACCATCGTGTTCACAGAATTGAGCGATGTGGTCACAGCGCGGACAATCTCGCCCCAAGACCAGGACTCTGGCGCAAAGGCACAAGGATGTTGCTCACCGACGAAACATCATGTCCTAAGCTCTTGACAAGTCTTACCACAAGATTTCCTGCAGCTGAACAAGTTCCTGCCGAACACGAAACCAAGAATGGTGTCCAAGTTATTGCCGTCCGTTGAGCGCGGGCGCACAATGAAATGAAAATATCATCTGAGAGATCGCTGGGGGGGTTGTAACACGATCCATGGGCCTCAAGACGAACAAGGCGACTTCACAACAGTCGACTGAGGACGACGCTCCGACGGTTCTGAGTAATGCCGAAATCGCTGAGCGTCTGGCAAGCCTTGCACAGCTCCTATCTACGCGAAAGGAGAATCTTTACAAAGTGAAGGCTTATCATCGGGCCTCCGCGCGTATCCGCAACCTTCCGGAAAGTCTCCATGAGATGGTGCGCGGGGAGGAAGACCTCACTAAATTTCCCGACATCGGCGGCGCAATTGCTAGCGCCATCCGGGAAATCGTCACGACTGGCACCTTAGTCAAGTTGGAAAAAACTACGGGGTGAGGCCACGCCCGCCCTGGCCGAGTTGAGTACGCATCCAAGACTGGATCCCAAGCGCGTCATGCGTGTCTACAAGAAAATGAACATTGCCTCTTTGGAGGAACTGCGTGACCGCGTCGACAATGGTGAGGTTGAGAAAATATTCGGGAACCAAATGGCGGAGCACATCCGTCGAGGCCTGACCGAAAGGCACGCCATGCTTCTGTACCGGGCAGACGACCTCTGCGAACTGATCGAGGCGTTTCTGCTGAATGCTTGTCACGCACGGCGCGTGGAGGCGGCGGGGGAATACCGTCGCCGTGTTGAAGTGATAGAGGATCTCGTCTTCGTAATCGAAACTGATAATTTTCCGAATGTTGTCGAACGGCTGCAACACTATGGTGGAAGAACGCCACTCGTTCACGCCACCGCAGACCATGCTTCCTTCGCTCTCTCCTCGGGCATTCAGCTGCGGCTGCAGCCCGCATCGCCTAGAGACTGGGGCTTCCATATGGTGGCCTGCACAGGATCAAAAACACACCTGAAGAAGCTGGCAGCCGCAACCCGGCCGCTGCGCGAGCTGAAACGCGAAGGCTTTAGCTCTGAGAAAATGCTCTACCGCCGCTTTGGCCTTGGATATATAGAACCGGAGCTGCGCGAAGGCCATGATGAAATCGAACAGGCGAAGGAAGGCACTCTGCCTCTGCTTGTTACGGCGAAGGATATTCGCGGCGAATTGCACGCGCACTCGTTGTCGAGCGACGGCGTCGATTCTATCCAAGACATGGCAGGAGCCGCGCGCGAACGCGGTTACGAATATATCGGTATTACAGATCATTCCCAGAGCTTAAAGATTGCAGGTGGCGTTTCAGTTGACGATCTTTGGCGGCAGGTCCGTTGCATCGACAATCTTAACGGCAAACTGCAGGGTTTCCGCATACTAAAATCCAGTGAAGTCGATATCCTCCCGGACGGGAGTCTGGACTATCCAGACGATTTGCTGAAGGAGCTTGATTACACCGTATGCTCATTTCATTCCCGGTTCACACTGGGCAAAGAAGCGCAGACTGAGCGCCTACTGCGCGCTATGGACAACCGGTATTTCAACATCGTCGGGCACGCGACAGGACGCCTACTGTTAAAGCGGCCCGGATATGAAATCGACATGGAGCGCGTGATCGAGCACGCGCTCCAGAATGGATGTTTCTTCGAGATCAATTGCAGTCCGGACCGCCTGGATTTGTCGGCGGTAAACGCTCGCAGAGCGGCCGCCGCAGGTGTGATGGTTGCCATTTCAACCGATTCTCACAGCATGGGGGAACTAGGACTGGTACGCTGCGGCCTCGACCAGGCGCGGCGGGCCGGTTTGCGAAAAGTAAACGTCCTTAACAGTCTTCCCTGGCACAAACTTCGGCGTCTTTTCCGGCGGTAGGTGAGGATCCGAACGAGTCACACTTCTCGCGATGGGAGCCGTGACAATGATGTCACTTCGGGCGATCTATACCAATCCGGGTAATGTGCAAAAAATGCTCACCACTTGATTCAGGAGATTGCGCGGATGGCGGGAGACTACCAAGACTGTTTTATTCTTACCGTTTGATCACGCGGCATCATCATAGCCCCGGGGCTATGCAGCTTCGCCGCATCCCGCCCGGCTGGGCCCTACAGTACATCCTCTGGATGAGTACAGCGGGATGGGGATAGTACCCAATGCGCCTTTACCGCTATGGTCGGTCACGACTTCCCTATCACTCTCGGCGGCACCGCCAAGATTGAGAAGGACGCCGGTTGGGCGATCCGCCAAATCTCCAACCCCATACAAGAAACGGGCTCGCGTAGTGGTGACACAAGATCGCTTTTCGCAAGAAGCGATTCTTCGTGAGAAGCACACTGAGAATTGCTACGGCCGTTGTTAGCAAACACCAGGGACGCCCGGGAATAACCCTGAGCAG
>JASLEQ010000349.1 GCA_030151135.1 Candidatus Sulfotelmatobacter sp.
GCCAGCGTCATGGTTTGACCCGGCAGAGTCGTCAGAGCGGAAATAGCGGCATTCTGATTCTGCATGGTGAACAGGGCGCTATACCAGAGCAGAGACGCGTTGAAGCTGTTCACCTTGTCGCTGCCGAAGGTGTGCGTCTCCTGGAAGTTGCTTGTCCACTGCGGCTGGTTGCTGATGGCATTGAACGCGGAGTTGATCGGATCGGTATAGCTGGATTGCAATCCATGCTCGTGCTCTACGCGCAGGAACAGCTTGTCGCGCGTGCCGATGTTCTGGTCATAGCGTCCCGCATAGAAGACATCGTGCGTCTTCACGACAGGAGCGGTTTGCACCTGCACTGCGCATGGGTTCGCCGCGCCGAAAGCGACGCCGTTCACCGTGGTCACGTCGCTGCACCCGCCGTTTGTGCTTCCCGGTACGGGGATCGCGCCCGCTTGCGATACTCCATTGAACAGCCCGAACATGGTGTTGTAGAACGGCACCGATGAGGCCATCCCGGTTGCGTTCAGATTCCCGATGACCGCCTGCTCGAACGCAGGAGTCGGAACATTGGCCGGCCCCGGCACTGGAATCGCCAGGTAGATACCTTCGTAGTCGAAGAAGAAGAACGCCTTGTCCTTCTTGATCGGTCCGCCGAACGATCCGGCGAACTGATTGGCGTTGACGAACGGACGCGCCGTGCCGTCCTGATTGAAGAAGTAATTGTTGGCATTCATCGCATCGCCATTCCACCAGTAGATGGCGTTGCCGTGGAACTGATTGCTGCCACTCTTGGTCGCGTAGTTGATGTTGGCTCCAGCCAGACCACCGTACGATCCGCTGTAACCGTTGGCCACCACCGCGCTCTCCTGCACGTCATTCAATCCGATCGTGAGGTTTGTGGCGCCGCTGTTGTTCACGTTGAAATAGGGGTCATTGTAGTTTGCGCCATCGACGGTGAAAAGATTCGACGTCGCGGGCAAACCGTACACTTCGAAGTTGCCGCCGCCAAACGTCGAACCGCCGGCGGTGTTGACCACTGCGCCGGGAGTCGTGAACGCCACGGCGGAGAGATCGTTGCCCGGATTGGGCAGCAATTCCACCTGCTTCGCGCTGAAATTCGTATTCAGATTGGCGTCTTCGGTTTCGATGTTCGTCGTTGCGCCGGAGACCTCGACCGTTTCGCGGCTGCTGCCGAGCGCAAGCTGCAGATTGGCCGTCACGCTCGCACCCAGTCCGATCTGGACGGATTTATCGACACTCTGAAATCCGCTCGATGTTGCGGAAACTTTGTAACTGCCCGGTGGCAGCAAGGGAAACCGGTATGCGCCGGTGGAGCTTGTTTGTGTAGTCTGCTTCGCGCCGGTAGCCACGTTGGTCAGCGTCACCGAAGATGCTGTCAATACCGCGCCGCTCGGGTCTGTGACCGTGCCGGCGAGTTCACCGGTAGTTGTCGTCTGCGCATGCAAGAGCGCTGCGGAAACGACGAAACACAACAACAGTGCTGGAAGACTGCGCCTGAACATTTTTCGTATGCCTCTCAACTGTCTGTTTCGCAATCGTAGACATCACAGGAAGCGCATGTTCCACGCTTGTGAACCTAAGTTTGCGATGACATGGAGTAATGCAAAAACGCGGCCATAACACGCGCGCGCCGCATACGTTGTATTCAAAGCAAGTTGGATGAGATCAGTCAGTCAGAAAATGTTTTGTTGCTATGGAATGCGGTATGCGGGACAGACGAAGGGTACGGGAAATCGTAGAGGCGCATGGAAAACAGCGCGTTCCGCGGAGAACGCTTCGGAAACAAAACATGGGAAACGCGAGAGTCAGATTGTGAAGAGTGTGTTCCGCTGGTGTTGCAACGAGAGTTGAGGGTGATGGCCGTTGCGTACCGGTTCTGTGTCACTCCGAGCCGGCAAAGCCTGAGAGGAATATGCCGTCCGCGTGCAGCGCCGTTGTGGGACCAACAGCAGACGCCTGCATCCTCGCGCCAGTCGTCGAAACTAGGGATGGGGTCCGGGTCTTATTCATAGGTCCCATCGAACACACGGGCACGACAGAGTATTGGATTTACTTGTGCTTGCCGCCGACTGTGTTCAGGCATCGCGAATACAGCTCGAGCAGTTTTTCGGCGTAGTCTTCGGGCTTGGCGGCGGATCCGGTGCCGGTGAATCCCACGCCGCTCGAGGTCGTGCGTCCGTAGCCCGTGGTCATGGCCACGAACTTCATCAGATCGAGAGCGATATCTTCGTTGCGGCGCTGGCTGCCTGAACCTGTGGCTGGAGCTACTTCGTCCATGATTCCTTCTCCTCTACCGGAAATAACAGGGATGTCCCCTTCGTCGTCCTCGAAGTCGTGCATGCGATGAATAATGACGCGGCTCATGACGACAGTCGTGACTCTCAAAGCGATGATAGCAGAGGGTAGCTCCCGACTTCAGACGTCAGCGCCCGCCGAAATGCAGATTGTCTGGCTGGTGAATAGAGCTGAGAGTCCATGAATGAAACCTGGATCGTCATCCTCCGTGAGTTGCGGTCATGGTGATTCATGGATTCCGTTGCGCCACGCTGCGTGGCATTCGAGGTCATGGGCGCGCATGCTGCTAAAATCAATACTTACCGCTCTCTCATGGATTCCCAGCACATACGCAATTTCGCGATCATCGCGCACATCGATCATGGCAAGTCCACGCTGGCCGACCGTCTGCTCGAGCTGACTGGCTCGCTGACGGCGCGCGAGATGCAGGCGCAGGTGCTTGATTCCATGGACCTGGAACGCGAGCGGGGAATCACTATCAAAGCCCACGCCGTCCGCATGATGTACACCGCGCAGGATGGCGAGACCTACCAGTTGAACCTGATCGACACGCCGGGCCACGTGGATTTTTCGTATGAGGTTTCGCGTTCGCTGGCTTCTTGCGAAGGCGCGCTGCTGGTGGTTGACGCGTCGCAGGGCGTCGAGGCGCAGACCCTGGCGAATTCTTATCTCGCGATCAATCACGGGCTTGAGATCATCCCGGTGATCAACAAGATCGACTTGCAGAGCGCCGACATCGAGCGCACCAAAGAAATGATTGAGAGCGCGGTGGGACTGGACGCCACGGACGCCGTGCTCATCAGCGCGAAAACCGGCCTGGGAGTTCCCGAAGTGCTCGAGGCGGTCGTGAAACGCGTGCCTCCGCCGAAGGGATCGCCCGATAGTCAGCTTCAGGCACTGGTTTTCGATTCCTGGTTCGACGCCTATCGCGGAGTCGTCGTGTTGGCCCGCGTGTTCCAGGGCACGCTGCGCAAAGGACAAAGAATCCGTCTCATGTGGAACGGCACTACGTTCGATGCGGAAACGCTGGGTGTACTGACGCCCAAGCCCGTGGAAATCGATCAACTCCAGGCGGGAGAAGTCGGCTTCATCGTCGCCAACATCAAGAATGTGGCCGACACGAAGATCGGCGACACGATTACCGAGGACGGCAATCCGGCCATCGAACCGCTGCCCGGTTTCGAAGAGATCAAGCCGATGGTGTTTGCCGGGCTCTACACGGTGGACGCGCACGAGCACACGCAACTGCGCGAGGCGCTGGAAAAGCTTCGTCTGAACGATTCATCGTTCTTTTTTGAGCCGGAGAGTTCGGTCGCTCTGGGATTTGGATTCCGTTGCGGATTCCTCGGCCTGCTTCATATGGAAATCATCCAGGAGCGGCTGGAGCGGGAGTTTGGGCTCGATCTGATCACGACGGCTCCTGGTGTGCGCTACAAAATCTCGCTTACGGACGGGTCTCTCGTCGAGATTGACAATCCCTCCCGCTGGCCCGATCCCAGCGAGATCGCGAAGGTAGAAGAGCCGGTGATCCTGGCCACGATTCTTACCCGCGAAGAATATGTCGGTGGAATTCTGGCGCTTGTCGAGGAGAAACGCGGTAAGCAGAAAACGTTCGAGTACGTCGGCTCGACACGGGTGATGTTGCACTACGAGTTGCCGATGAACGAGATCGTGCTCGATTTCTACGACCGGTTGAAGTCGGTATCCCGCGGCTACGCCTCTCTCGACTATCACCTCGCCGGATATTGGGATTCACCGATGGTGAAGCTTGACATCCTGGTCGCGGGTGAACCGGTCGACGCGCTTTCGATCATCGTGCATCGTGATTTCGCTTATGAGCGCGGGAAGGCGCTGGTTTCGAAGATGCGGGAACTGATCCCGCGGCAGATGTTTGAAGTGCCCATCCAGGCGTCGATTGGAGCGAAGATCATCGCGCGGGAAACAGTGCATGCCATGCGCAAGAACGTGCTGGCCAAATGCTACGGCGGCGATATCTCACGTAAGCGCAAGCTGCTGGAAAAGCAGAAAGAAGGCAAGAAGCGCATGAAGCGCATTGGCCGGGTGGATATTCCGCAGGAAGCGTTTCTCGCGGTGCTCAAGGTGGGCGAAAGCCAATAGCGCCGCCCGGCAAGAACCTGCTGCCGTTCACCGCACAAACCTAAATCGAAGTTCCCGCCTGCTTGGGAGCTGCTCTTTCGGAATCCAGTGCGCGACGCAATGCCCAATAGGGCACCTTGATGTTTTTCATGGCGATGCGGCTGCCCTCAAAGAGCGCCCAGCGCGGCGAAAAACGCGAGACACGCATCTGCGGTGGCACGTATTCTTTTCGCGCCGGCGCATAGCCCATCGCCATCATCTGCTTCCCCGCGATTTGCTCCACAAGTTTCGACTGCTCCGCCGAGAGGATCGTCTTCCACGCGTCGGTGCGTGTGGAATCAAGAGGTCTCTCGGTTAAGGCGTGCATGGGCGGAATTTTCCCTGAGCGGCCGGGACGAACGTAATCCGATGCGGCCAGGTGCGCGCGCAGCATTTCTTCGGCGTACGGGACACTGAGAAACGAACAGATCTCTTCCAGAGTGGATTGCGGCCGGGTGACAAAATCCTCGTAGCGCACGAGCAGGTAACGGTCGTTGCGAGCCGCGATCTCCCGACCATGCACACGCAGACAGCGAACCCAATATTTGGCGAAGCTGTAAACGTTCCAGTCGTTAAATTGGCTGTGCGTGAAGGCCTTGATGTTGGAGCACACGACGGCGCGAGGATCGCGCACGATGTGAACGATCCGCGCCTTCGGAAAACACGTGCGAATCTCATTGAGCCGAAAGATGTGTGCCGGCGTCTTCTCACCCCAGCGGCTCTTGCCTTCGCGTGTAGCTATCGCTCCCATGACCAGATCGAGCAGTTGTGCGTAGCTGGACGCGTGCGCCAACCGCTGCTGGATCTCTTCACGATCGAGCAGGTCGGTGTATGGAGAGCAGCTTGCCAACACTAATCGCCAGAATTCCAGACGGCGCCACGATCCGGCCTCGGTAACATCGGCACCGAACTTGCGCCGGACAAAGAACGCCTGGGTTTCCCCATAGACCCCGATCTCGGGATTCCGGTTCAGCGCGAGCTGCAGCGGAGTCGTACCCGATCGAGCAGCGCCGACAATGAACACCGGCTCGACCTCGGCAAGCGAGCCTAAGGGGATGGGGCGCAAATTGAACATGAAAAAAGAATTTAAAGGCAAAAAATCCTAACACAAACATGGAGGACACAGACCGCATTCGTCGTGGATATTTGTCGGTGATCGATCTCAGGCTTGCGGGTCGTGCGGCTTGCTCGCATACTTGCCGCCGAGTGGGGGATCCAGCAGGCAAGCAATCCAAGGCTGTTGCAAGTTCTGGAGCCTTCACCTTATGCCGTAATATGCATTTCACGTTGACAGCTCGCGTGTTCAGACGCATAATTTCGAAGCCCAATTTCAGGCTTGTGGGTCTACTTAGCTTTCTCCCCCTGCTGCTAAGACTCCTGGATGTTGATTTTTATTTCGCTTCGCCCACCGAATCGGGCAGAGTTTGAACATCCCGACTAAGCGCTGCACCTGTTAAGGCGGTCCACACTTCAGAAGAGGTTCCATGAAAATCTTGTGGTCTCGAACGATCATCGCGCTGTGCCTGTTCTGGATCGCGACCGTCATTGCGTCGCCGGCGCAGACCTTCACCACGCTCTTTACCTTTGACGACGTCAATGGTTACGGCCCGCTGGCACCTGTCATCCAGGGTACGAACGGGAACTTTTACGGTGCAACCCCTCAGGGTGGCGGCAACGGCGGAGGCACGATCTTTGACCTGACACCTTCCGGCCAGTTGGCAGGAGGCTACAGGTTCTGCTCCTTGGCCAACTGTGCGGACGGGAAGCAGACGTCTGCACCGCTCTTGCAGGCGGAGAACGGCAATTTCGTCGGCGTGACGGCCGAAGGCGGAAGTTCCTGCGGGAAAAGTGATCTCTGCGGCACTTTTTTCGAGATCACTCCTACGGGTGCGCTATCCACGCTCTATAACTTCTGCTCGTTGCCGAATTGTGCTGACGGGTATTTTCCAGCGACGGCACCGGTCGAGGTGAGCGGCAACTTCTACGGTTCAGTTGGGCTCGGCGGGGCGAATAGCGCAGGATTGATCTACGAACTTGCCGCCGATGGTACATTTTCGATTCGCCACACATTCTGCTCCGCAGCAAGTTGTGCCGATGGCTCAGGTCCAGGTCCGCTCGTGCGCGGCACAA
>JASLEQ010000353.1 GCA_030151135.1 Candidatus Sulfotelmatobacter sp.
ATTCTGCTGCGGGAGGAATGGCGATGCTTGATGACGGATGTTGGTGGTGCTCACCGCCTCACCAGACGCGATCGGCTTCACTGCGGTGCCAACGATGACGCCATACATCACAACCTGGTCCCCCGGTGCGAACGTTTTCAAAGCGAATTTGTGCTTCGCGGGAACATCGGAGACCAGAGTTAGCGATTTTCCTGCACAATCGACGACTTCGCCGCTCTTCAGATTCACGAGTGCAACGAACACGTTATCGCGAGAGTCGATTTGAATGACGCGAAGGGTCATAGATGGAGACCGAAGCCGAAAAGGTGATTGTAAACGACGCTGGAGTGAGGCTTCTACGTGTTAGCAATTCCCCGCTTCGTTGGCAGCTTCCAAAAGCGTTGCGCATTCCGGCCGACAATCAGGTCGCGCACTTCCGGCAAAAATTGCTGCAGCCAATGCTTCACGAGATTCATTGCGCCGGTATAGCTTGCCGCAACCAGGCATACCGGCCAATCGGAACCGATCATGAGCCGCTCTGGACCGAATGCTTCAGATGCAATATCGAGATATGGGACGATTTGTTCGGGCCTCCAGATTTTCCAATCGGCTTCGGTCACCAATCCCGAGAGTTTGCAAAGGACGTTGGGAAAGTTGGCTAGACGACGAATACCTGTAGCCCAAGGCTCGATTTTCCCGGACTTGATTGCCGGCTTCGCCATGTGATCGAGCACGAAGCGCTGACGCGGAAACTTCTCGACAAATTCCGCTGCAACTGACAGGTGCTTTTCATAGATCAGAATGTCATATGCGAGATCGAACTCCTCGAGTGCGGCAATACCACGCATGAAGTCCTGTCGCATGAGGAAGCGATCGTCCGGTTCGGACTGAACAACATGGCGAACGCCCACGAACTTGGGATTTATTGAAAATTCTTTTAACTGTGATGTGACGTCCGGAGAGCACAGATCCACCCATCCAACGACTCCAACGATTTTGGGATTCTGATCTGCGAGCGACAGCAACCATCGGGTCTCCTGGAGCGTTTGGCGCGCTTGCACTGCGACCGAACCTGCAAATCCATTCTGAGCAAGTTCCGGCGCAAGATCAGTGGGCAGGAAGTCGCGGCGGATTGCTCGCATCGAATCATCAATCCACCTGTATTCTTCGGAATCGTACATCCAGAAATGCTGGTGGGCATCGATGCGCATCGGATGGTCACGCGGCCCAAGAATTCGGAAGGTGAATGTACGAGCCTCCGAGCGCTCCGACCGAAGGGCAACCGAGCAGGCGTAGTGTTCTTTCGAGATCAGCACGGAGGATCTCCAACGCGCGCATGACTCCGGCTTCGCCGGCGGCAGCCAGGCCATACGCATAGGCGCGTCCGCACAGAACGGCTTTTGCTCCCATGCATAGTGCTTTCACAATATCGCTACCCCGACGGACACCGCCGTCCATCAAGACCTCTACCTGTCCGTTTACAGCTTTGACAACCTCGGGCAGCGCTCTCAGCGAGGCTGGAACTCCGTCGAGCTGTCGGCCTCCATGGTTTGAAACCGAAATCGCTGCCGCACCTTCATCGATTGACCGGCGAGCATCATCGCCGCTGAGCACTCCTTTGACAATGATCGGACCCTTCCAGATTTCGCGGATCCACTGGAAGTCAGCCCATGTCACCGCGGATTCGGCCAGTGCAGCCGCTACATCGACTAACGGCAAAGGACCTTTTCCGGGTACCACCACATTGGGTAGCGATGGAAGACCTCCGTCAACAAGGAAGCCGGCAAGCCATCGTGGCCTGGAGAGAATCTGAGGGAGGAATGGAAACTTCTCGAATAAATTTCCGCTGACAAGCTCCCTTATGCCATTGCGATAGTCTCGCTCGCGAATGCCGGAAACCGGCGTGTCGATTGTGACCACCAGTGCAGAGTAGCCGGCCAGTCGGGCGCGCTCGATTGAGGCCTCTGCCGCCTGGCGCCCCCCCATAAGATAGAGCTGATAGAAAACGGGGCCGGTAGTCGCAGCTCTAACGTTCTCTAGCTTGTGACCAGAGATAGTGGATAGAGTAAAAGCGGTTCCGAATCTACCAGCGCTGCGTGCAGCGGCAATCTCGCCTAAGGGGTGCATCAACCGACTGTAACCAACAGGAGCCAGCAGAAAGGGGACAGCGAGGTCGATCCCAACGATCCGTGTTCGCAGGTCGCAAACCGGTTCCACCACCGCTTGCCTCGGACGGAAAGTCACATCATCGAACACGCGGCAGTTTTCTCGAAGCGTGACCTCGCCCTCGGCGCCGCCGTCTAGATAGTCGAAAACGGGTCGAGGAATACGCTCCTTCGCGATCCGACGCAGATCATCAATACATACAACTCGCGGCGGTTGTACTGCGCGGGAACGGATTGTTTGCGAGTCCGCCATCGGAAAACTTGTGAATTCGCATAGATACTATCATCGGGACGCTCGGCGAAGTTGTCGTCGCGGCAGCTAACTCGTGAAGGCACTCGCAAGATTAGTTTCGCGAGTATTTTCAAGGCTAGCGCCGGAGCGCGCAAAGGAGACCACGATCGCTTTTGATGTTGGGGTATTGCTGCGCAATGCAACGCTGTCAATCGGCACTAAGACATTCGCCTCTGGAAAGTACGTCGCCGCGCAGCGACGGGGAATCTCGTAAGCGACGGCCATGAAGCGTTGCGCCCGGCGCACCTGTTCCTTTCCATCTGTGAAGTAGTGGCTCGCAATATCCAGAAAGTCGCCCGGCTTCCACCCATGCTCCCGCAGATCATCCGGGTTCAACAGGACGACGCGCCTTCCGTTGAATATTCCCCGATAGCGATCATCAAGTCCGTAGATTGTGGTGTTGTACTGATCGTGGCTGCGTATGGTTGTTAGCAAGAACTGACCATGCTCGATCTGGATCGGTTCGAGTCGCGATGCAGTGAATTGAGCTCTTCCGCTTTTGGTCTTGTACTCGTTATCGCGCACGGCGTTCTGAAGGTAGAAGCCGCCCTTCTGTCGGACGCGGCGATTCATGTCTTCGCACCCGGGGACGACCTGAGCGATCAATTCGCGGATTCGGTCGTAGTCTTCTACAAGCTCCATCCATTTGATACGGCTGCGTATTCCCAGAGTCGCCGCTGCCAATCGAGCGACGATGACGGGTTCGCTCAAGGCATATTCGGAAGGAGGATCCAACGTCCCTCGAGATGTATGGACAACACCCATTGAATTCTCGACCGTCACGAACTGTGGACCAGCAGCCTGCTGGTCCAAATTCGTGCGTCCGAGACAAGGCAAAATGAGCGCTTTGTTACCCGTAATCACATGAGACCGATTGAGCTTCGTCGAGACGTGAACCGTAAGCTCACATCGGGACAGAGCCTCAGCCGTGAACTCGGTATCCGACGTCGCGGAAAGAAAGTTCCCTCCCATGGCGAAGAATGTCTTCACTTTGCCGGCATGCATGGCTTTAATCGACTCCACCACATCCAAACCGGGCGTTCGAGGTGGATTGAATCCGAAGGTGTCGCGAAGCTTATCGAAGAAGCTTTCAGGCATCCTCGGCGAGATTCCCATTGTGCGATCACCTTGAACATTCGAGTGCCCGCGCACAGGACACACTCCAGCGCCGGGACGTCCGATGTGCCCGCCGAGAAGCATGAGATTAATGATCTCTTGAATCGTGGCGACTGCGTGGAGTTGTTGCGTCAGGCCCATCGCCCAGCATGCGATCATCGCTTTCGAGCGCATCACTACTTCGGCGACTTCCCTGATCTGCGCTCTGGCGATGCCGCTCTCTTCGACGATCTGTTCCCAGGAAGCGGCTGCTGCCGACTCTTGGAAGCGTTCGAACCCTTCAGTCTTCTGCTCGATGAAGGCATGGTTGACGATCTTGCCCTGCTGCCTTACATCTTCCTCCAGGATTTCCTTGCAGAGTCCCTTTAAAAACGCGAGGTCGCCACTAAGCCGCACTTGCACGAAGTGTGTAGCGATCTTTGTGCCTCGGCCGAAAATGTGCAGCACGTCTTTTGGATGTTTGAACCGAATCAGCCCAGCTTCAGGCAGGGGATTTATGCTGACGATATTTGCCCCGCGCCTGGCAGCTCTTTGCAGCGTCGACAGCATTCGCGGATGATTTGTGCCGGGATTCTGCCCAATAATAAGAATGGTGTCCGCCAGATCGAAGTCCTCGAGCTTCACCGTCCCTTTTCCGACACCAATCACCTCGCGCAGCGCCAGCCCTGACGACTCGTGGCACAGGTTTGAGCAGTCTGGAAGGTTGTTTGTGCCGAAATGCCGAACAAACAGCTGATAAAGGAATGCCGCTTCGTTGCTGGTTCGTCCAGAGGTATAAAACACCGCCTGATCTGGGCTGCTGCAAGAGTTCAATTCGCCGGCAATCATTGCGAATGCGTCGTCCCACGAAATCGACTCGTAATGGTTTTCGCCTTCGCGCAAGACCATCGGATGCGTCAGTCGACCCTGATGTCCCATCCAGTAGTCAGATTTTCGCGACAGCTCAGCGACGCTCCACTTCGCAAAAAACTCTGACGTGCAACGCTTCGAGGTCGCCTCTTCGGCGATCGCTTTCACCCCATTCTCGCAATATTCATTCAGCGAGCGGTCCTGATCGGGATCGGGCCAAGCACATCCCGGACAGTCGGTACCATCGAACTGATTGAGGCGAGATAACGCGGCGATGCCTCGCGTGAGTCCGGGTTCTTTGATCGTGAACTCGGCTGCCTTAAAAACCGAATTCAGCCCTGCTGCGACTTGAGCTGGCTTGGTGAGTTCAATGCCTTCGGCATCAATAGGAGGTTGCGCGGAAGGTTTGTCGCGCTGCTGCCGGTATTCGGGCGCAGTCTCAAGGTCAGGCACAGCTTTCGTGTCGGCCACGTAGCCTCCCCAATTGGGTTCTAGTGTACGCCAGCGAATTCTTCGGTTGTGGCGCGAATGCATTTTGGATTAAAGTAGGCCCTTATTAAAACGTATCAATAAACGCCCCGAGCCAGATCCAGGAGCGCGCCGGAGGTGGAACCGTGGACTTTCAACACTCATCCCAGAAAAGCTCGCCCACCGCAGTTTCGCGTCGCAAGTTCTTAGTTAACAGTGCAACCGCCGTCGCAGGTTTCACGATCATTCCCCGAAATGTTCTCGGTGGAACCGGATATGTGCCTCCAAGCGATAAAGTGAACATCGCATTCATCGGTGTCGGGGCGCAGGGACTTCGGGTGATGCTTCATTTTCTGAAAGAGCCGGACGTCCAAGGAATAGCCGTATGCGACGCCTACAAAGGAGGCGCGGGATATCCGCAGTGGTCCGACCGCGAATTCTGCAACTCCGTTCGCAAACTGATCGGCACCGACAGCGGCTGGGAGTGGCTCAGTCCAAATGATCCCTTGCAACTCACGCATTCACTCCGCGTCACCAGCGGTGTAGCCGGCCGTGAGCCATGCCAGAAAATCGTCGAAGGCTACTATGGTGCTCAAAAACGTTCTGGCCAGTATCACGGTTGCGCGGCATATACCGATTTTCGGGAGCTTCTGGAAAAGCAAAAAGACGTTGACGCGGTCGTGGTCTGCACGACCGACAACCTCCACGCTGCCGTCTCCGCGGCAGCCATGAGAAAGGGCAAACACGTTTTCTGCCAGAAGCCTCTCACCCACACCATTTACGAGGCCAAACGCATCGCCGAGATTGCTCGTGAGACCGGGGTAGCCACGCAGATTGCTGTCGCGAATCAGGCGTCAGAAGATACTCGTTTACTTTGCGAATGGATTTGGGGCGGCGTTATCGGTCCGGTGCGCGAGGTCGCGAATTGGTCAAGTCGCCCATTCTGGCCGCAAGGCATCGATCGTCCTCAAGACACGCAAGCTGTTCCCGACGGCCTCGATTGGGACCTCTGGCTCGGACCAGCGCCGGAACGTCCGTTCAATCGTGTGTATTTGCCATTCTCATGGCGGGGCTGGACTGATTTCGGTTGTGGTGCGCTGGGGGACATGGGCTCGTACAGCTACGACGCTATCTTCCGCGTCTTGAAACTGGAGTCGCCAGTCAGTGTGGAAGCCAGTTCAACCGATCGCTACGATGAGACCTATCCGCAAGCCTCCATCATCCATTATCAATTCCCCGCTCGCGGTGATATGCCCCCGGTGAAATTCACATGGTACGACGGCGGGCTGAAGCCTCCGCGTCCAGACGAGTTGGAGCCTGATCGTCCGCTGAAAGGCACTGGCGACGAGGACGAAGGCCTGCTCTTCATCGGCGACAGCGGCAAGATCCTTTGCGGATTCAATGGCCGAGGCCCTAAGCTCATTCCTCAGTCGAAAATGGATGCCTTTCAGCCTCCGCCCAAAACTCTTCCCCGCTCGCCAGGAAACGAGCGTGAATGGCTGGACTCGTGTAAGGGTGGGAAGGTGAAGCCCGGGGGGAACTTTGAGTTCGAAGGTATGGTGACTGAGACTCTTCTGCTGGGTAACATGGCAGTGTGCACCGGTGAAAGAATCTCGTGGGATCGCACAAACCTCAGGGCAAATAACTCGGAGTTGGGACAGAAGTTAATCCGGCCAGAACGCCGAAAAGGCTGGGAACTATAAGCGAGTGTAAAACGCAGACTTAATATCAGGAGAGTCTCATGCCAGCAATGACCAGGCGAACATTCTGCCAGATCGCTTCCACCCAGGCTGCAGCACTTGGTTTACTGTCTTCCGGTGTGCTGAAGCTTCGCGCGAATCCCCTCGGAATGCCGATTGGCTGCCAGACATGGCCGGTTCGTCAGATGATTGCTAAGGATTTCCCTGGAACGCTGCAATCATTGGTTGCCGCGGGATTTCAGTCCATTGAACTCTGCTCCCCTGCAGGCTACAGCGACGAGGGATTTGGGGGGCTTGCAAAATATAAAGGTTCGGAGCTGAAAAAAATCATTAACGATGCTGGCCTCACGTGCGTAAGTTCTCACTTTGGCATGGATGAACTTCGTCACAATCAGGAAGAGCGTATTGCGTGGGCGAAGGAGCTTGGCTTGACCCAAATGCTCGTTGCCAGCCTGGGCGGCCCCAGGAACCCCACCATGGATGATGTAAAGCGCGCTGCCGACGAATACAACAGAATGGGGGAGAAAGCCGCGAATGCGGGCATTCAACAGGGACTTCACAACGAGGAATTCGAGCTTTCCACTGTGGATGGAAAGCGTACTTACGATGTGCTCTTCGATCTGCTGGATCCCAAAGTGGTCAAGTTCCAATTTCAGGTTTCAACCATCAGCAAGGGTTACGACGCAGCTGAGTATTTCAGCAAGTATCCAGGCCGTTTCATCTCGATGCACGTTCAGGGATGGTCTGCGCCAGACAAGAAAATTGTGCCGGTTGGTCAAGACTCGCTAGATTGGAAAAAAATCTTCTCGGCTGCGAAGACAGGTGGCATCAAGAATTATTTCGTCGAGATGAAACTCGAGATGATGCAGGCCAGCGTCCCATATCTGCGTAATCTGCAGGTTTAAGCTAGCATGGCTGTCAAAAAAAAGCCCGGTTTAGCACCGGGCCCTTCTTTACTGAACGATAATCACTTTTTAGTGTGCCATGCCGCCGCCGTTTTCGCACGTCTTCGAAATATGTTTCACGGAACTCACTTCCAGCGTTTGACCCGATCCCGACGAACCTGCCGTGGACCCGGCGCCTGTACTTGCGGTATCGCCGCTCCCTGCAGAGCCTCCCGTACCTGAAGTGCCGGTGACTCTCACTTCGTGTCCGACATGTTCGCTGAGCTTTGCAGTATCGCCGGTGAGCTGATACTTCGTACCGTTTTTATCAGTCAGTCTGAAGCTCCCAGTTGAACCGCTAAGGCATCCTTCGACCGTCATTTGCCCTGTCTGGGTCTGTCGTCCAGAACCACCAGCCATGGCCGTGGAATCTTGCCCGGTGCCTTGTTGAGCCCCGTCATAGGAATTGGATGGAGTTGAACTGTTCTGCGCTGCAGCCCACGAAATGCCGAGCAGCAGCAGGAGTCCGGTCAATAGTATCTGTCGCATATGCAACCTCCAGCAGATTTGACGAAGCGCGATCGGATCTTACCGTCCCGGCTTGGAGGGCAGAGCACACCGAGAAGAGTCGACAACCTGAGATTGTCTTTGGATGATGGCGGAACACCAATACCGTACTTACTTGAGGCCCACGGGCGGAGTCACCGAAAAACCGTAGAAAACCAGAACGATTGTCAAAGCGGC
>JASLEQ010000407.1 GCA_030151135.1 Candidatus Sulfotelmatobacter sp.
TACCCTCGCCGACGTAGCCCGGCATTGCGGAGTCGGTGTGATGACGGTTTCACGCGTCATTAATGGTGGACGTTTGGTTAGCCCACTCACCGCGGCTCGCGTCCGCTCTGCCATCAAGAAGCTGGGGTATCAGCCGAATGAGGCTGCGCGAATCCTGAAAGGGCAGATTGCGAAAACCATAGGCCTGATCCTCCCTGGTTTGTCGGATACTTTTTTCTCCGTCTGCGCGCACGCCGTCCAGCAATTCGCAGCCAGCCGGGGCTATACCACCGTACTTCTGGCTTCGGAGCGAGATCCTAAGATGGAGTTGGTGCAGTTGGCCATGCTTAAAGCTCGGAGCGTGGCGGGGCTCCTGATCATGCCAACGGGCGAGACCTGCTTGCGAACGCTGAAGGCGTTTTCATCGGATGGTACCCCGGTAGTGATGATCGATCGCACATACCCGGGCATAAATGCAGGAGAAGTGGTCGTAGATAACCGGGGCGGGGCCGCGAAAGCCGTGGCGCATCTTCTCGAGCATGGCCACAAGAACATATGGTGCGTCGGCTATGACAAAAGGTACAGCTCTATTGCGGAGCGCATCGCGGGGTATGAGACCGTATTGGCGCGGGCGGGACTTACTCCCAAGTACGTGCTTGTGGACGAACCGGGCCAGATTGCCGCGAGCCTGGTTCCACAGTTACAGTCCGCCCTTCTTCCCATCGCGGTCTTCGCGCTGAATAACGTAACTTCCATCGAAGTGCTACAAATTCTGCGCCAATGTGATCTCAGTGTCCCTGGGCAAGTTGCGGTGGTTGGATTCGACGATTTTGAATTTGCACCGCTGCTCTCTGTGCCATTGACCGCAGTTCGTCAGCCCGCGGACGAGTTGGGGAGAAGTGGGACACGCCTGTTATTCGAATCAATCTCATCGAGTATTCGTGCGGAAGAACCTTCTCGCATTGTGCTTCCAACCGAATTGGTCATTCGAAATTCCTGTGGATGCCAGGTCTTGCGATACACCGCCGCGAACTAGTGCGCCCTTTCTAAACTAAATCTCTCGTGACGGCGCGCCATCCGGTCCGGAGTTGAGATTCCGCTGAGAGATTCGGCGATGGGTTCCCATCAGCTTGCGCCTAGAGCACAACGCGATATCAAGCCTGATTGGAAAGTATTTGAAGGGAGGCTTTGACGGATGTGCCGGCAGGGCTGGAGGAGATATCGAGAGATCCTCCGAATCGTCGCACGCGTTCTTTCATTCCAGTAATTCCAACTCCACATTTGGGCAAAGGATCGCCCACCGAACTACCCAAGGTGAATCCCTTTCCCTGATCGACCACTTCGAGCGTCACTCTTGAGTCATCGCGCTTGAGGCGAACGAGCGCTGTTTTACTTCCAGAATGGCGGTGGATATTGGTCAGCGATTCCTGGATGAGCCGGAACAGAGTGATTTCCAAATCTGCGGGTAAACGCCCCAACTCGGTACACTCCATGCTGACCTGAATATTGCTTCGAGTGGAAAATCCACTGATGTACCACTTGGCCGCGGAGAGCAATCCGGCTTCATCGAGCATCGGTGGATGAAGCAGGTATGACATTGTCCTGAGCTGACGGCTCATCTCGTCCACGATTGAAGTCGTATCGTCAATCAGAGCGTCCGCTTCGGGATTGGACCATACCTGTTCCGACTTGAGCCGAGCCAGGTTCATGGTCAAAGCGACCAAAAGTTGGCCAGTGCTGTCATGCAGTTCCCGCGAAATGCGGCGGCGCTCTTCATCCTGCGCCCGCAGGAGCTGGCTCGAAAGGTCCTGAACCTCACGTCGCTCACGTTCCAGTTCGGCGGTGCGTTGCCGAACCCTTATCTCCAAAGTCTCATTCACGTCCTGCAGTTTCTGGCGCGCGATCTCCGCATCAGAGGCCTGCCGGCGCGCTTCACTCTGCGCCTGTCGCATCCGGAGCAGCGATTTCACGGTTGCTAGCAGTTCCATCCCGTTCACTGGCTCAGCCAGATAAGCGTCGGCGCCACCTTCCAACCCACGGACTCGATCGTCCGCTTCTACGCAGGACGCAGAAATGTGCAGGATCGGGATGTCTTTGGTAGCTGGATCATCTTTTAAGCGTCGGCAAATCTCGTAGCCGTTGATGTCGGGCAAATTGATATCCAGAGTAATGAGGGCAGGTTGGCTGCGAGCTTTTTCCAACGCTTCCGCGCCGGTGCGGGCTTCAACAACGTCATACCCACCCTCCCGCAGATAGCGGGCAAACGAATAGCGGATCGCGTCGTTGTCGTCAACCGAAAGGATCGTTATGGATTGATTCTCCGACATAATGTTAAGAGCTCGAAACAGTCTCGTTCGCGCGGGCGAGGTCTTTCGCTCCTGCCTTTTGCAATGCCTGGGAGAATCTCGCCACGGCCAACTCGCGAGAGGACATAATGCTTTTCGGAATGATGTCAATTGCGCTGCGCAACCGGTCGTAATCGCTTTCATCCAAAGACATAGAAGTGTGAACAACTACCGGCAGAGAATTCGTCTCGGCGTCTTCGCGAAGACGCTCCAGCACATCGAACCCGTTCATCCCGTTCATCGAGAGATCGAGAATTACAAGCAAAGGCTTGCTCTCTCGCGCCACCCGCAACCCTTCCGCCCCGCCGGTTGCTTCAAGAAGTTCGCAGTCGAGATCCGCCAGTATGTTGCGCACCAAATAACGGGATGTTGCGTCATCATCAATCACCAAAATGCGGGGCCGATGCGCCGGTACGACCAGCGCTTCCAGTTGGTTCAGGAGCCAGACTCGATCCACTGGTTTCGAATAAAAACCGTCGGCACCCAAGGAGAGGGCCTTTTCTCGATTGTCGACTACGGTGACCACGAACACTCGGATATCGCGCGTGGCAGGATCCTGTTTCAGGTCTCGGAGAAAATCCCACGTGTGCTCGCCCTGCAGGAGAACATCCAGGACGATGGCTTTTGGATGAAATGACTGGACGGCTTGCCGGGCCTCAGTAATGTTAGTGGCGGGTATAACTTGATATCGCGTGCCTTTCAAATATTTTTCGTAAATGAACAAGGCCTCACGATTGTCCTCGACAACAAGAACCGGCATTTTGTCCTGGTCCAGTTCCCGCTTCACCTCTGGCACGTAAACCACTTCAGTTTGCCCCTGGAACGAAATCGGGATTTCCACGGTAAAGGTTGAGCCGATCCCAACCTCGCTGTGCAATCGCACGCTTCCTCCAAGCAAGTTCGCTAATTTGCGAGACAGCGGCAACCCCAGTCCTGAGCCTTTGGCGACCTTCTGTAGCTTGCCTTCTACTTGCGTCCACTCTTGAAAAATCCGCTCCTGATCCTCTTTGCTGATTCCAATTCCGGTGTCCGCAACAGAAAACGAGACGGTGCCATTGTTTCCTCTCGTCACGGAAACTCGAACCTCTCCGCGCTCAGTGAACTTCAGCGCGTTGGAGATAAAGTTCCGCAAGATCTGCGACACTTTCGCTTCATCGCTGAAGATCTGTATTTCCTCGTCGGGATCGTCAAATATCAGCCTGACCGAGGAATTTTGCGCGAGAAGAGGCCGGAGCATGCCTCGCAAAGCTGAAAACAACGTATTTACGTCGAATTGAGTCGGGCGAATCGTTACCTTTCCAGCTTCGACCTTGGCCAAATCCAGCAGATCGTTGACGAGATCCATCAGATCCTGAGCCGAACTCTTAACAAAGCGGACCTGCTTTTCTTGTTCAGGGGTTAAGTCGCCATCGAGACGATCGAGCAGAATCTGGCTCAAGGCGGAAATGGAATTGAGCGGCGTGCGGAACTCATGGCTCATATTCGAAAGGAAGTGGCTCTTGAGTTCCGATGCCCGTTGCAAAAAGTCGGCGCGGTCATCCAACTCAGCATAGAGCGCGACGACGCCGCGGTTGGTCTCATCTAATTCGCGGTTCA
>JASLEQ010000431.1 GCA_030151135.1 Candidatus Sulfotelmatobacter sp.
GGCATCGGCTGGCGCAATATCATCGAGAAGATGCACATGACGGCCACGCTGACCAAGTGGTACGAGGAGCATGGGCGCCATGAGATCTTCGCGGGCGGCAAGAAGGTTGCCATGAGCGAGGTGGGGCATACGCTCAACCTCAACATGGAACACGTGAACTCCGAAGCCAATCACACGCTCGATCAGCTGGGCATTGCAAAGAATGCGCGCGAAGAAAAGCTGCGGGCGCGGGCGGCATCGCAATCGAATGCCGAAAAGATCAAGCAGGATGCCGAGAATGCCAAGATGGCCAAGCTATACAACGAGCACATCCTCGGCATCAAGGCGCCGGAGAACGGTCTCGTTTCGCTCGACTCCATCCGGCCAGCGTCTAACAATGCGGCTTCGCCGATCAACCGCATTCGGAAGGAAGAAACGGACCTCGTGGCCGGCGATTAACCGGCGCCACTCGGTTCACCAAAAAGGCCGCCCAGTAGGCGGCCTTTTTGCTGGTCGGAGGTGAAGGATCGCAGTTGGTTTTCTTAATGCGCGGCTTCGGCCGCGATGACTGAGGCGATGACCCCGGTGGCTACCGCGGCGAGAACATAGTTGCCGTCCACTTCCCGCCATTCATATCCGCGGGGAGGGCGGCGCAGATGGTAGTGTCGGTAGTCGACCCGCTCGCCGCGGTCCCAGTCTTCGTGACGAATGTGCTCGCCCCTCTTCCACTCCTCGTGACGAACGTACTGCTGATGATGTTCGTCGCGATGATCGCGGTCGTCATGGCGATCCTGCGCAAACGCAGAACCGCCGATCAAGCTGAAGCCCACAGCGGACGCAATTAGAGCACGGTTCAGAGATTTCATAAGCACTCCTCGGGGTTGAGATTCAGGGCCAATCAGGATCATTGTCCTGGACGGGGCGGACCGCGTGGGCCGATTCGAGTCGGCTCAAACGCCGCAGCAGTTGCACCGGCGGAAGAGCGGCGAAACACATCCGGAAGGTCTAGGGAAAACCCAATTTGTCCTCCCACTCGAGGGCTGGCTGCATATCGGCCGCCTAACAGCGCGAAGGAGAAGCCGAGCCCATCGCGAACGTTGTATGTGCCGCCGGCCAGGACCTGCAGCTGATTTTTGCCCAGCCCACTCTTATCGGCGACACCGCCATAGATTTCGCCGCCGAACGTCCATTTTGAGTTGACGTCGTGCAACAGAGAAAGGCCGCCGGTATAAACGTGCCCATGCGCGGTTTGAATTCCTACTACGCCCGTGCTGGTGTTTCCGGCGAACAGGAAACCGAGGTTCAGGGTGACTCTGGTCTTGTCGGTGAATGGTTCCTGGGCGATGGCGTTGAGCCAATAATCTCTCAAGCCGGAGCTGAGCTGCTTATGCGTATCGCCAGTAGGAAATTCAACGTAAAAGCTAGCCGCGAAGGAGGGAGAGAAGGGGCCGGATGAATCGCGGATCTTCCACTTTACTCCCAAGTCTGCGTCACCAATGCCAGTTGCACTTCGTGCTCCGGGGGCCCTGGAAATGCCAAGATAAGGAGCATCGACGTCCCATTCCAGATTGTGGGGGAGACCGTAGTTGAGCTTGAAATTGGCGGTGTTTTGGCGAAGGTCCGGGAATTGCGAAGATTGAAGCCCGTCGTACTCATTGAAGAACTCAAAGTGCCACTTCCCGCGGTCCGTCACATCAGGATCGTCGGTGTAGAACGGCATCTGAGCCAAAATGGGGCATGCGGCTGCTATCCCCCAAAACGTGAACAGAGACAGGCTCCAGAGTCGGCTCATGACATGAGTCTGCATGATCAAGCCACGTTGCGAGGTGCGGATGTGTGGATCGGATGTAAAAATCTTCACAGAAGGGAAGGTCTCATCCAGTGATCGAGGCCAGGTGAAAGCATGGTTGAGAATGGTGGAAAAACGGCCAGGATGCAAGCCAGTCGATGCGCCCATTTGCTTCGCAAAGTGGATGGTGAACTGATTCCCTTGCGTGGTGGGTTGGTATCGATCGCGATGCCAACGTGAACAGATCCCGGTCGAAGGAGACAGGAAACTCGCGGAAAGAATCCTGAAATTGACGGCCGTCGTGGGTAACGGAGTTTCCCGAGGCATAGAGCGTTTCTCGAGATTTTGAGCAGAGATCGGGACCGTCCAGCCAGAATGATCGAATCAACAGACAAAGCTAACTGCTCTTCAACATATTTGGCCGTAGAGGTCGGGTCCTTCGAATTGCGCCTTACGCGCGTGGTACAAGCGGACCTAACTATGTATGGACTGGACTGTGAGTGCTCCTCCCATGGTAAATCGCACATCGAGCGGGGTCTTAGCCATCGCCCGACAGGCGCTGCTAGAGTATCTTATGGAAGGCTTTCCCTAAAGGAGAGCCGGCAAAGAATGTCGTCAATGGCAGGTCGCTCGTGGAACATGAAATGTATTTCGAAGACTTTTATCCAGGGCAAACGTTCGAGTCATTACGAAGCTATCGGGTCACGGCCAGAGAGATCGTAGCCTTCGGAGAGAAATATGACCCTCAACCGTTTCACATCGATGAGGCTGCCGGCAAGAATTCCTTTTTCAGCGGGCTGACGGCGTCGGGATGGCTGACGGCGGCGATCGTGATGCGGCTTCGCGTGGAATCGATCAACGTCAGCGGAGGGATGATCGGCGCAGGCGTGGAGGAAATGCGGTGGACGCATCCGGTAAGGCCGGACGATCGGATTCGCACCCTGGCGGAGATTCTTGAGAAGCGACGCCTTGCCAGTCGGCCAGACTTCGGCCTCATCCGCTCGAGAACGACGGTCTTCAACCAGCGCGATGAGGTTGTAATGAGGTCCATTGTGAACTGGCTGGCACCCGTACGCGACAGCCGGAGCTAGTCTCCTGAGTTATTGATTTCTCATAACGAGCGAGAAACACCCGTGGATCCTTTGCTGCGCCGTCAGGGTGACAGTGCAGCATGATGCGAACTTCCGACTCAGGAGGCCGGGTTCGTTAGACGTGCAGGGACTTGAGGTAAGGCACGCTGGGAGGCATAAGCGCCGGATCTTCTTCAAGCTCGACGAAGTAGTTCTTCACGCCACCTGTTTTCGCGGCTGTAAATACTGCCT
>JASLEQ010000805.1 GCA_030151135.1 Candidatus Sulfotelmatobacter sp.
ACCTTCGATATGGAAGGCTTGAAGGTTTACGTTGATGCGACCTCGGTCATGTATCTGAACGGCTGCATTGTCGACTACGTAGAGACTCTCGAGGGCGCCGGCTTCAAGTTCGAGAATCCGAACGTAAAGAGTACTTGTGGCTGCGGATCGTCCTTTAGCGTGTAGACATTAAAATTTCAGGAGTTCGAAAGGCCTCGCCAAAAGCGAGGCCTTTTTTAATTTCTCTCAGGATAAATTTGTCGGCCCTGAGAGGCAGTCTTCTCGAAATAGCTTCCCGTTTTTCAGCTGAGATTATTGCTGTTGCGGATTACTTTGCGGCTGGCTCGGCGCGCCAAACCCAGTCGGCGATGACGGGCTGTTCTGCATTCCGCCAGAAGAGTTTCCAAAGCTGTTCCCGAAGCCATTGCTGTTGCCAAACCCGCTGTTGTTTCCGAATCCACTATTCCCGAAGCCGCTGGTATTCCCGTTTGGCGAGGCTCCGTTCTGCCCATTCATGTTCTGCATGCCTTGCGACATCATCTGCATCATCAGGTTCGGTTGATACGGAGTCGTGATCAATCCGCCACGGTCCATCATCGGGTCGTACACGAACATCCACTCGTTGTATTTCTTTTTCTTGTCGAACTCGCGTATGGTCTGGTCTTTGCTCGTGCTGGCGACGCCCACAATCGGCGCGCCCCCGAACTGCGTTGTTCCTGTTTTGTCCGATCCGCTATTGCTGCCGAATGTCCCACTGCCATTCAAGCCGTTTCCCGGTTGGGACGAATCTGTCCCGTTCTGCGATGCGTCGCCGTTCGTGTTCGGAGAGCCCGAGGCGTCCTGACCTTGGGAGTTGCTGGAATTCGCAGTTTGTCCGAACCCGGAATTGGAACTCTGTCCGAAACCCGAGCTCGCGGTTTGTCCAAACGCGGAATTTGAATTCGTGCTGAACAGCGAATTCGAGTTTGACCCGAAGGAATTGCCGCCAAATCCCGAACTTTGAGAGGCATTGACCAATGTACCGTTGGCTCCCACCATGTTCGCGCCGGGGATAATGCCGCCCATATTTCCGGCCATCTTTACTTCGCCGAAATGCACCAGCTTGAAATCTTTTCCAGTGATCGGATCTTTATATCGCTTTCGCAGGAAGCGTAACTGGTTGGTGCTTTCGAGATCCTCGATCTTGGCGGGGAAGCGATTGAACTTGCGGTAATACGCGCGGATCGCCCGCGTGTACTGCACTCCTCTATGGACCATCTCCTCTTCCCGATCTCTCCTCATTTCGAACTTTAGAGTAGTGACCAGAGTTGCTGCCATGATCGTCATGATGCAGATTATCAGCAGCAAAAAGAGAAGGATGTAGCCTTGCTCGGATTGACGAGAAGACGTTCGCCGGAATTTGGAAGGTAAAAGCATGTGAGCTACAGGCTTCGATTACGCGATTACAAGTTACTCAATTACGAACTGCTTCATCCCTGCGTCAGCGGAAGATTCTGTGGAGGTCCGCTGTACACCATATCCTCAACCTCTACCGAAGTATTCGTAATGCGGACAACTCGGTAGCGCCGGTCTACGATTTCCCCCTCGCCCGCAACGAACACGTCCTCGCCTTTCTTCAGGAACACTCGCTTGGGCTCTCCCGGTGAACTGGCGAAGCCGTAAAACTTTAAAGGAATCGGAGGCGCGGGCGTCGGTGATGGTAAATGCCAGGAGTTTTGATCCGCTGCGGTAGTGTGATCCGTGGTGCCGTTCTTCGTCGGCGTTTCAATCTTCACATCATCTGGCTGCGAGACGAAAATATTTCTACCATTCCCCTCATACTGCGTCCTCTCGCTGCTGGCCAGCAAGTCAAGACGAAGCGTCGGATCCAGGCTTTCGACGTGCGGCTTCTTCCCAGCCTTTAATGCGCCTTTCCCGCCCGCCGGTCGCGATGGTGGAATGCGCGTTGGCAGGGTCGGCGCCGCAGCTTGGGCGCTGGAATTCGGCGTGGACGATCCCGTGAACAGAGGAAGGAACTGGTATACGAAAACGATCAGCGCTAACACGCCAAGAACCGCGGCCCAAATCGTCTTCTTCTTGTTGTCCAATCCCAGTTGCACTACGATCCTACCTTTAAATATGTCTCAAGTTTCACCGCCAGCTTGACCGGGCCTTGCGGATCCCCTCCAAGACTCACGCTGTCGATGATAAAGAACATCTCGTCCCGCTCCACCGCATTGATGAACCGCGCCAGCGACGTGTAGTTTCCGGCAAGATCGTACTCCATATTGATCTGCTGCAACCCTACAGTGATATTCTCGCCCGGCTTGTATCGGCCCTGCTCGATTCTTACGCCGTTCGCGGAGGCCAACTTGCCGACCTCGGTAAGGATTTGGGAGTTCTCGGAAGGAAATCGCTTCTTGTAGAAATCACCGATCTCCGCGCTTGCGAACGTGACCTTCTGCGGCAAATCTTTCAGCGGCGCCACTTGACGTGTTTTCTCAGTCAGCTCGCTCTGTAGCTGATTCATTTCCATACGCCGCGTCTCAGCCGAGCCAATGAGAGGTGAAAAATACAGCGCGGCTGCCAGCACATCCACGCCTACCAGTATGGCGAGGACAACTTTCAAGTCTTTGCGGGTTTTACGAAGATCCGGCATTAGGGCTTCACCCCCTTCGTCGGAGAAGCCTTGAGAGATGTCTTGAGGGATTTCTGCGTGGCTGTTTTGTCGCCAGGAACTTTCGGTGCCGGAGTCGCCGCTAAATCCGCAACTCCTTCCGGAATGTAAATCGCCGATAGTTCCACCTGCTCGGTATCCCCGGTCTGCGACTGCATGGAAGCCTCGCGCACTATCTGGGTTTGGGCGAATCGACGGGACTCCTCCATACGACGGGCCAGTTCTATGGCGCGGTCGCGCGATTCTCCCGCCACCGTCATCTTCAGGGCCAGCTCGTTATCATCGTTCAACTGGGGGCTGATCGAGACCACGTGCACCCGCGGCGGCATCACCTTCTCCAGGCTTTCCAGAACGCGTGTCCACGAAAATGCCTTCCGCTCGATCAACTGGTTCAGGAATTGCGATTCATCGCGGGTGGTGCGGTTCTGCGGCAAGTTTAAAATACGTTCCGCGTCCGCTCGCATCTTGTCGCGCTCGCCGATCATGCTTCGTTGCTGGGCCATCGTCATGCGATCGAGGCGTGCCGTCCGCCAACCTGTCACATCGAGCGCAAACAGAATCAGCGTCAGCAACCCCAGCGCTCCCACAGCCGTGCCCCAGCGCATCCAGAATTGCTGGGCGTCTTCGTACGGCCGGCTCGCCAGATTGATGTCAATTCGCATGCTTTTTATCCAATTTCCGCCAATCAGAACGACTGGCACCTTGGATCTCGGCGCCAGGAACCGAAGTTAAGAAATCAACGCTCCTACCACACCCGCCATCTTCCATCTGGGCACCGCACCCGCCGCCGTGGCGCCCAGTTGCGTCGATGAAACGAGTTCCTCGACTGCGGCCTCCGTCGACGATCGCAGCGCCGCGGTCGCACCACCTGCTTCCGGCAGACCCGCGACATAGATACGTTCGATGTTCAGCTGGTACGTGTCTTGAAAGAATACGATCGACGGGTACACTTCCTCAGCCAGTTGCTCGCCATTGATCGCCATTCCGCGGGCATTTTCGAGCGTACGAAACAGCTGTAATTGTTCCTCATTCAGAATCGCAATGCTGGTGGTGTTCGCGTCGACCTTGATCACCATGGTCGGTTTCTTGCCGTCCGCAGCGCCGAGCGCCGCCAGGGTTGACGGCAGCACCACTCCGGGAACGAATCCGGCATCATGGAATGCCGCTTCATAATCTTCAATCACGCTTCCGAGGGCGACGGCGGCAACCACTTTTACCTCACTACCAATTTTCTGCGCGTGATAGGAGACCTTCGCCTTTTCCACATCAAAGGGCAAAGATTTCTTCAGTCGAAACCTTACGACGCCCAATGCCTCTTCGCGATCGGCAGGCAGGGTGTCGAACTCCACCAGCATCACCCGCACCACCGCATCCGGCACAATGGCAATCACATCTCGCGTGCGTCCGGCGACACTGCCCAGCGCGTCCTGGATTCCCGCCCGAACCGCGTCACGTTGGCGCAAATTGTTTTCGACCAGGTCAGGCACTACGCTGCCGGCAGCGAGTTCCACGCCCGCGCAGGCCTCAAGTCCGCCGCCATCGTCGGTAACGCGTCCCGCCAGAACGCGGTCCGCAGAAATCTCGCATGCCAGTTTTGGCTTCGCTGTCTTTTTCGTCGGACTCATTCAACTTCGCCTTCGCACGACACTTACCCTGTAAAATCAAAAACTGTCTGCGGCAGAATTGCAATAGCAGACACAGCACTCAGCCGCAAGTTTCAAAGTCGATCCGATTGTTCAGGCGGGAAAAGAAAGCGTGTACGCAACGCGATGCCCCAACTTTGAAACCTTGAAACCTGCTCTTTTATCGAACCTGCTTTATCTCATTGCCTCGATAAACGTGACCTTGTTGATCTCCTTCAGCGTGGTCATTCCCGTACGAACCTTTTCCAGTGCCGACTCGCGCAGGAAACGCATGCCTTCTTCGCGAGCCGCACGCCGGATTTCCGATGTCGGCTTCTTTGCCAGAATCATTTCGCGAATCCGGTCGCTGAGGTCCAGCAACTCGTGAATAGCCGTCCGACCGCGGAATCCAGTCCCGGCACACTCGATACATCCCGGCCCTTCATACAATGGCACGTTGCCCCATTGCTTCGGATCAAGTCCGCTCGCCTCCAGCACATCGGGCGCATAGTGCACTTCCGTTCGGCAGGAATCGCAAATCAAACGGACCAACCGTTGCGCCAGTATGCAGTTCAGTGCCGAAACGAAGTTGTACGGCTCGACGCCCATGTTCAGGAATCGTCCAATCACATCGACCACGTTGTTGGCGTGAACGGTCGTGAACACTAGGTGTCCGGTCAGTGCCGACTGAATTGCGATCTGCGCCGTTTCGGCGTCGCGGATTTCGCCCACCATGATCTTGTCTGGATCGTGACGCAGAATCGATCGTAGCCCGCGAGCAAATGTCAGGCCTTTCTTCTCATTCACC
>JASLEQ010000492.1 GCA_030151135.1 Candidatus Sulfotelmatobacter sp.
TCTGCGTAATTGACGGTGCCCGTGAGCGGAGAGTAAGGTTCGGGCAATTTGGTGAGATGGAAGAAGATGTCACGCGAGGGAAGATATGTTCTGTCCGCAATGTGGTGCGAACAACGCCGACAACGCGGCGGTATGTGTGCAGTGTGGTCGACAACTGAATGCGCCAACGCCGTTGCCGGTTACGGGCACGGTTGTTCCTCCGGCGGGAACGGCGGTGCCGAATCACTTGGTATTTGCCATCCTGACGACGGTGTTCTGTTGCCTGCCGACGGGGATTCCCGCGATTATTTATGCCGCGCAAGTGAATGGCAAACTGCAAGCTGGCGATTATGCCGGGGCGCAAGCCGCCTCGAATAATGCGAAGATCTGGTGCTGGGTATCGTTTGGCATCGGGCTGGTAGGGACCTTCTTCTGGATCATGCTGGCCGGGCTTGGTATGTTGCGGCACCTGCCTCACTAATTCCATGGTGACTTCTCGCAAGGAGCGAATCATCGCGGCGAGCGTTGTGGGCGGGATCGGACTGGTGTTGCTGCGCATTTTCGATCCGGCGACCGCGGGGATTTTTCCACCCTGTCCGGTGCACTATCTGACGGGGTGGTATTGCCCGGGATGCGGCTCGCTGCGCGCCTTTCATGCCCTGCTACATGGGAACCTTGCGCAGGCGTGGGCAATGAATCCGCTGACGGTGCTGCTGCTTCCCTTCGTGATTTACGGGCTGCTCTCGGAGGCACTCGTACAGCTGCGGGGCATCGGACTACCGCAGCCGGCGTTCTCGGCAGGGCAGATTCGCACGTTATTTGCGGTGATCGTTATTTTCGGCGTAGTGCGGAATTTCCCTGTGCCGCCGTTTGCGTGGCTGGCGCCCGGGGCTATGCCTTGGTGAGGCCGGGGCTTCGCAAATCAAAAGCGGAAGCCTGAGTCGCGAAGGACGCAAAAGAAATCCACAGAGATCGCGAAACGAGCGTCATTATCAGCGATAACATGCGCTTCCCCATCCACACTATTCGCCATTCGAGGATGAGTTTTTCTTCTGGCAGTCTTCGCAGATGCCGTAGATCTGGAAGGTGTGGCGGGTGGTGACATAGCTGTATTTGCGTCCGATCTCGCGTTCTAGCTGGCCGACTTCCTTAGAAAAAAATTCCACCGAGCTGCCGCAATTGGTGCAGACCATGTGATGGTGGCTGCGGCGGTTGTATTGATGCTCGTAACGGGCGATACCGTCGTGAAATGCGACTTCGCTGGCGAGTCCACACTCGGCCAGCAGCTTCAGTGTGCGGTAGACGGTGGTGTAGCCGATGCCAGAGTCCTTTTTCTGGACAAGCCGGTGAAGTTCGTCGGTGGAGAGGTGGTCGCGGGTTTCGAGGAAGGTGCGGAGAATGGTATCGCGCTGCGCGGTCTGTTTGAGGCCGACATGCTTTAGGTGGCGGTGAAGGATGTCCTGGGCTTCGCGGATCATCTGCCGCGAGATAGTGGGTTGATCGTCGATGCGTTTTTGCAGCATGAGCAGCGAGTCAGGATACCACCCGGCAAATTGAAAATGAAATTCAGCATGAACGAAGCAGGATGTTCGCCACTCGCCCGGTGCCTTCTCAGGCGGGCGAAAACATCGGTTCGGTTGGCGATGCTTCGACTTCGATTGGCATGAAAATGGGCGGGGAATGGACAACCTCTGAGGTACTTCGCTCTGGTGTGAATGTTCCTGGAATACAATCGAAGGTTCTCCTATGAGCGCAATGGCTGAAATCGGAACGCCGGCGCGACGGCGGTTTTCGCTGCTGCGAATCCTTCTCTGGCTTTTGCTGACGGTTATTTTGATCGTGGCGTGCGGCGTGGGATATGCGTATCACGTGGCGCATTCTGCGCTGCCGCAGCTCGATGGACGGGTCGAACTGCCTGGCTTGTCGGCGCCGGTGAAGGTGATACGCGATGGCCACGGAGTTCCGACGATCGAGGCCGCATCGCTGGAAGATTTGTTCTTCGCGCAGGGATTCGTTACGGCGCAGGACCGACTGTGGCAGATGGATGTGATGCGGCGGGTTGCGAGTGGAGAGCTTTCGGAAATTCTCGGCGAGTCGACACTGAAGTACGATCGCGAGGCCAAGATCCTGGGATTACGCGCAGCTGCAAAGAAATCTCTGACCATGGCGAGCGCGCGCGATCAAGGATTCTTCGCGGCTTATGCACGCGGGGTGAATGCGTATATCGCAAGGCATGGGAGCCATCTGCCGATCGAGTTCCGCATTCTCGGTTATGAACCCAAGCCGTGGGCGCCGGAGGATTCGGTCGTCATCGCGAACCAGATGGTGAAAGACCTGAACTATCACTATTTTTTTGACGCGCTGGAGCGCGAGAAAATCCTGGCGAAGCTGGGGCCGGAACTGACGGACGATTTATTTGTGAATCGGTCGTGGCACGACCGGCCGCCGACCGTGATGCGCGAAGACGTGAATGCGCCCGAGAAGCAATCGAGCGACTCGGACGACGAGGACGACGACGATTCTCCAGACAATTCAGTAACGGTGCGAACGCCTGCGATTCCCGAGGATTTCCGTCCGGTGAATGGATCGAACGACTGGGTCGTCTCCGGCGAGCATACGATCACAGGAAAACCGCTGCTCTCCAACGATATGCACCTGGGGCATCAGATGCCGAACATCTGGTACGAAGCGCATTTGCGCTCGGGAAACATCGATGTGGTGGGAGTGACGCTGCCGGGAATGCCTTACGTCGTCGTGGGCCACAACCAGCGGATTGCGTGGGGATTTACAAATGTCGGGCCGACCGTGACGGATGTATACATCGAGAATTTCAACGCGCAGGGCGAGTATCAGACGCCGGGCGGATGGGTGCAACCGGAACATCGATCAGAGACGATTCACGTGAAGGGGAAGCCTGACGTGACTTTGGATGTGAGGGTCACGCGACATGGACCGGTAGTGACGGATCTGGTCCCGGGCGAGACGCGGCAATTAGCGCTGCGCTGGACGCTGTATGACGGGCTGCGAATTCCTTTCTTCGACGTAAATGCGGCGCAGAATTGGGATGAATTTACGAGAGCGTTTTCGCAACTGGACGCGCCCGGACAGAACGTGGTGTATGCCGATGTGGACGGGAACATTGGATATCACGCGACAGGGAAAGTACCGATTCGCGCGGCCGGAGATGGAAGCCTGCCAGTGAGCGGCGCCGACGATGCGCACGAGTGGACATCATTCATTCCGTTTGACAAGCTGCCGAATATCTACAATCCGCCGTCGGGGATTATTGCGACGGCGAATGGGCGAATTACACCGGACAAGTATCCGTATTCGGTCAGCATGGAATGGGAAGCGCCGTGGCGTACGGCGAGAATTTATCACGTGCTGGAATCGGGGCGGAAGTTTTCTCCGGCGGATATGCTGGCATTGCAGACGGACATCCACTCGGAGCCGGACTTGTTTGCCGCGGAGCGGTTCGTGTATGCGGTAGACCACGCGGCGAAGCCGTCGGCGCGCGCCAGGCAAGCTGCGGACCTGATGCGCCGGTGGGACGGGCGGATGCTGGCATCGGATGCCGCGCCGACGATTACGGAAAATTCAGAGCGTGAACTACGACGATTGCTGCTGGAGCCGAAGCTGGGAGCGGTTCCAGGAGAAGCCTCTTCTGGCGCGGACTCCGAGCTCTACATGGACGGGGCGAAAAGCACCGTGAACTGGAC
>JASLEQ010000524.1 GCA_030151135.1 Candidatus Sulfotelmatobacter sp.
TAAACGAATCATCCTGTTGTGCTGTAGCGCACTGATTTGTCCGTTGGCTTGGAGTTCGGTATTCGTTAAGTGGACCGATGCCGCGTTACCTCCGGCCAGCTCACTTGGCGTGACCGAAATTGTGGTTCCTTGGCAGCCGTCGATTCGTTCGGGTTTGCTGTCGACGGCAAAGAAACAGGGATATCGGGTCTATGTGGAAAGCTCGATGAAGCAGGCTGCGCCGGCCGCAAAAGCATGTGTGGACGCCGGCTGCGCTGGAGTGATTGTGAGCATCGCGGCGTCCGAATCAACGGATGCATCGAAATATCTCGCGAACTTACGGTCGGCCTTTGCAGAGTTGCGATTCCTCTGGCTCACGACGGACGGTAAGCAGCCCCAGATGAAAGGCAGCATCGTTGTCAAACGCGACTCCGTTCTCGAGGTATCGAGTCCCACGGAGCAGCCTTGGCTCGACACGAATCTCGCTTTAATTCGAGTCGAGCAGCGAGCACAATACCCGCAATCTCCGTTCTATACATTTTCTTGGGATGATCAGGAACAAACGCGATCGCTTACCGCCGACGACTACTCGTTGGCTGTTGCAGAGGCCGCGGCTTTCCATGCCGACCTGCTTCTGCCGTTGGACGAACATCTGCAACGGCGCCTCAACCGCCGCGATGCCAATGCCTGGGCGACCTGGAAACAAATTCGGTCCATCCTGGACTTTTCCGCCAAGGCCAGTGAAACGGAACTCTCCCCCGCTGCCAACGTCGCTGTCATTCTGGATCAGCTCGATTCCGACGATGAGGTTCTGAATCTGCTGAGCCGACACAATATCCCATTCCGGATTTTCCAGGCACCGGATCTCAAATCCGCAGATTTCAAAAACATCAACCTCGCAGTTGTGCTCGCTAAACCGGACCCTGAAGCTGCCGAACGTATCAACCACCTGGCTGAAGACGGTAAGACGCTGGTTCTGGTGGATGCTCACGGAAAATTTCCATGGCAAAGCAGTTCAGCCGTGAAAGTGAATGAACACACAACGTCTTACGCAGTCGGAAGCGGCATTGTCCTCGAACTCGCAGAGCCGGTGTCCGATCCCGAAACATTTGCGCGGGACATTCATCGGCTCCTCGGAAAAGGAAATGCTCTGTTGAGCCTTTGGAATGGACTAACAACGATCGCCGTTCCGTACCAGGATGCGAGCGGCGCGCTCAGGCTGGTGGAGCTCGTGAACTATGCGGGCGAGCCGCTCCGCGTACAAGTTCAAGTCAAAGGGTCGTTCCCACATGTTCGGTACGAATCGCCCGAACACAGGTGCTGTCAAACTCTCGACGCCACCACACACGACGGATTCACCGAATTTGTAATTCCGGATTTGCAAGTCACCGGCCGCGTTCACCTGGAGCCGCAATAAAATCCCGAGCGCCAAAAGCAATCGCTATCTGAATCGGCGGATGAAAAGCGTGTGGCGGTCTGAGCGATACAGACCCAGAACGTAAATGGTTGGCTTCGCTTTCGTGGAGAAAATTTGCTGCCGGATGCGAAGAACCGGAGAGCCTGGCGGGATCGTCAGCAGACGGGCCGTATGTGCATCCGCCGTCGTGGCGTCGATTTCTTCATCCGCATGCGCGATCTGCAAGCCGTGATCTCGCTCCAGCACCGAGAACAGCGACACTCGGTCCAGCTTGGAGCGCGTCAGATCGGCAAACTCGCTGGCCGACAAATAACAGGTCTCAATCGCAAACGGTTCATCTCCACCAAGTCGCAGGCGTTCGACCTTGATAAGGCGGCTTGTGGCCGGCAGCGAAAGACGAGCGGCAATCTCCTGCTCGGTTTCAATGACGCCTAGAGAAATCAGCTTGGAAGAAACGGCCAGGCCGCGGCGCGCCATTTCCTCCGTATAACTCATCAATTTGTTGAAGTGTATCTTCGGCGGTGCCACGAAAGTGCCGGCGCCCCGCCGGCGCACGACCAGCCCCTCGCGTTCCAGTGCGGTCAGCGCATGCCGTGCCGTCATCAGGCTGACGCCATGGATCCGCGCCAGCTCCCGCTCCGAGTCGACTACATCCCCCGGTTTCAACAGGCCCATCTCCAGACGCTTGA
Source organism: Candidatus Sulfotelmatobacter sp. (assembly GCA_030151135.1). Next base: position 2,086 of record JASLEQ010000524.1, read on the forward strand.
TGATGGTTCCCTGGATCCGCTGGTAAGCGGGCAAGCCGTTATTTTCGACTTGTGGCATCCAAAACGTTCTCCTACGCAGGTGCACCATACTACAAAGTGCTCTAGAGCTCCAACACAAAATCGAATTCACAGCCCCGGAAGGACCATGCACCCAACCTCGCCGTTTGAGGACGGTGAGGATGCTCCATCATTTCGCTCCTAAACCCATGAAAATATCCGAATGCAGGCTAACTAGCCTATTTTGAAGACGTTATCTGGATATTTCGCACAATCCTAACGTCACGCCGCTACGGCAGGCGCCAGAAACTCATCTCCAAGCCTACTGCGGCTTCCAAGGCCCCGTAATGGATTGCCATTAGATTTCTGAGGCCGTTTTGCATTTTTTTCTTGACGACGTGCGTTGATCCGCTATATAGCATGACGTCGCCCTTTATCGCGAAGGGCGGCCCATCTATGGGGCGGACGACCGATCTTTATCTGTTCAGTACCACCTGCCCTGCAGGCGTCGTTGCGGTGAGTTTCAAGGAGGGTTTTACGATGAAACGGCTCTCAACCGGTTTTTGTAGCTTTTTTCTGTTGTTCACTGTGGTCCTCCTTGCGGGGACATTGCAAAGGGCTTGGGCTCAAGAGGTGACCGCTTCGATCACCGGCACCGTGACCGATCCCAGCGGTGCGGCTATCGCCGGCGCAACGGTGACGACGATGTCCCAGGAGCGGGGCGTCACCTATACCAGTACAACCAACGATTCCGGTTCGTACCGTATATCGCAGTTGCCGGTTGGCACCTATAACCTTAAGGTCGAGAAATCTGGTTTCGCACTGGCGGATCACCCGCCCTTTGTCCTGAGCGTGAACCAGGTGGCGCGCGTCGACGTCACGATGAAGGTCGGCCAGACCAGCGAGACCGTGGAAGTCAGCGGCGCGGCTCCAGTCATGGAAACCGACACGACCCAGGTCGACACCGTCATCAATGCGGCCACCAATGACAACCTCCCCCTTGCTTCCCGCAACTACGTGCAATTGACTCTGCTGGCCCCGGGCGCGGTCTCGACCGATCCCAGCAGCTTCAA
>JASLEQ010000534.1 GCA_030151135.1 Candidatus Sulfotelmatobacter sp.
TCCGTATTCCGATATTGATCTTTTATTCCTCTTTGCCGATCGGGAGTCGGAGCTAGCATTTAAAGATCTGGTGAGGCGTTTCTCTCAGGAACTATGGGATCTGCGCCTGAAGCTGAGCCCGTCTTCGCGGACGCTGGCTGAATGCGACCGCTACGACCCCAACAATACTGAGTTCACGATTTCTCTTCTTGACTGCCGTTATCTCTGCGGCGATCGAGATCTTTTCCGAAAGCTGCATGGTAAGTTGATCCCGAAGCTTGTGATGCGCGAGTCCCAAGCCCTGCTGCAAGGGCTCGCCGAGGTCACACGAGAGCGCCACGCCAAGAATGGTACGACTCTCTACCATCTCGAGCCCAACCTAAAAGAAGCTCCCGGAGGTCTCCGCGATTGCAACGTTGCCAACTGGCTCGCACTCATTGCGGCGATCGATAAATTGCATGACTGGCCAGAAGCCAGTTCTCTGCGTGCTCCAGTCCAGAAACAACTCGATGCAGCCATTGACTTTCTCATGGCGGCTCGTTGTTTTCTGCACTTCCGGCACGGGAGAGACGACAACAGCCTCACTTGGGAAGCTCAAGACGCAGCAGCTGCCAAAAAGATCGGGGCAGAGGATGCCGGGGATCTTTCCCCCGCTGACTGGATGCGAATCTACTTCGGACACGCGCGCTCTGTGCAGCGTACCGTTACTCAGTTATTGGAGGAAATTCCCGAGGCGTGGTCGGCACTCTACCGCCAAGTGCAGAGCTGGCGCTCCCGAGTAACTACGGCAGATTTTTCCGTCGTCGATGGTCTCATTTTTTTGCAGCAACCGTCTGCGTTGCAGGATCCCGAACTGCTACTGCGTCTTTTTCACTTCATGGCCCACCACGGCCTGAAGCTTAGCGCCACGACGGAATATCGAATCGAACAAGCGATGCCCGCTCTCGCCTCAACCCCGCCGCGCGGCGCTGAACTATGGCTCTACCTTCAAGAAACTTTGCTGCAGCCTCATGCGGCAGACGCCCTGCGCGCCATGCATTCGTTGCGCCTGCTGGTTCTGCTTTTGCCGGAACTGAAGCTTATCGATTCTCTGGTAGTTCGCGATTTCTACCATCGCTTCACAGTCGACGAACACTCCTTTCTTGCCATTGAATGCCTGCACCGGCTCAAGCAATCGCAATCTGAATGGGACCGCCGTTATGCGGAGCTGCTGGCTGAACTCGAAAGTCCGGAGCTGCTCTACCTGGCGCTCCTTTTGCACGACACGGGCAAAGGCGTGACTGGTGAGAATCATGTTGAAGCGAGTCTCACAATCGCCGATCGCGCCATGGATCGGCTCGATATAGATCCGAAGGAGCGGGCGGAAGTACTATTCCTCATCACAAACCATTTGGAACTCTCGGCCACATTGCGCCGCGACATTTTCGACCCAGAAACTGTTGGGGCATTCGCCGAAAAAATGGGTACACCTGAGCGTCTCAAGATGCTCTGCCTTCTCACGTACGCCGACATCAAGGCTGTCAACCCGGAAGCACTCACGCCATGGAAGGCTGAGAACGTATGGCAGCTCTACATTGCTGCCGAAAATTATCTGAACCGCAGTGCCGATCAGCGCGTACACGGCGACGGGAATGATGAGAAGTTTGCCCGGCTTCGCTCTTTGGCTCCCGTTACCGGTAATAAGTTCAGAACGTTCCTGGAAGGATTCCCGCGCCGCTACCTCCTCGTGCACACTGCCGAAGAGGTGATGTGCCACATGCAGATGTCAGAGCAACTCGGTAATGACCCCGTCCAGGTAGAACTCACGCGGGGGCGGCATTGGTATGAGCTTACGCTAGTCACAACCGACCGCCCGGCTCTTTATGCGAAGCTCACGGGGGTGCTGGCAGCCTGGGGTATGAACATAGTCAAGGCAAATGCATTTTCGAACCATGCCGGCGTTGTGGTCGACACACTCTACTTCACAGATCGATTCCGTACCCTGGAACTGAACTTGTCGGAATGGGATCGTTTCAAGCGGAGCGTCACAAACGTTCTGCTCGGGGAAGCGGATCTGGACAAGATGCTGCGGGATCGCCAGCGTTCGGAAAAAGCCGCAATCGCTAAGGTCAAAGTTGAAACAAAGATCGACTTTGACGATGACTCTTCGTCAAGCACCACGATTGTTCAGGTGATAGCTCAGGATCGTCCTCGCCTGCTGCATGGAATCGCATCCTGCTTGTCTGATCAGCAATGCAATATTGAGATTGCGCTGATCGATACCGAAGGGCAAATGGCGATCGATACGTTCTATCTCACATCAAGCGGCAAGAAACTTGAGCCGGGGCACCAGGAGGAAATCCAAAAAGCTCTTCTGCAGAAGTTGCGAATGGATTGAACTGCAACCCTTCGCCGATTCCAGGGCTCCAAGGTCCATGAGAAACACAATTCCTTCTAGTGGGCCAGCTTTCTCGTGCCTGCGCTACTTGGTAGAGAACTTGAATACGGTTATTTGGTGGAACGTCTCGCCCGGCTTCAAGATTGTATTCGGAAATTTTGGATGATTCGGGGAATCGGGGAAGTGTTGCGTCTCGAGACAGAATCCGTAGCGGCGTTTGTAGACATGCCCATCCTTCCCGGTTACGCTGCCATCCAGAAAATTGCCAGTGTAAAACTGAACACCGGGCTGGGTCGTTGAGACCTCGAGTATGCGACCTGTCGAAGGTTCGTAAACGCGAGCCGCGAGGGTCATTCCCGCGCCTTTTCGATCAAGCACGAAGTTGTGATCATAGCCGTGGCCAAGTGTGAGTTGTTCGTCGCTGTCATTGATACGCGCTCCCATCTGTGCTGGCTTCGTAAAGTCAAACGGAGTGCCCTTCACCGAGCGCAGTTCTCCCGTCGGAATCAAGTTCTTATCGACAGGTGTGAACCGCTCCGCATTAATCATGATCTCGTGATCGAGGATGTCACCATTTCCTTCCCCCTTCAGGTTGAAGTAGGAGTGCTGGCTCACGTTGATCGGACTGGCCTTGTCAGTCGTCGCTTGATAGTCGATAACGAGCTCATTCGAATCGTTCAGCACGTAGCTGACCTTGACGTGCATATTGCCGGGAAACCCATCGTCCCCATCCTTGCTGACATACTCGAACAAGACGCCGTTTTTGTCTTTTAACGGCTGGCTCTCCCACATCACTTTGTCGAAAGTCTTGGTGACGCCGCCGTGCAGTGTGTTCGGGCCATCATTCTTCGGCAATGTGTACGTCTTGCCATCGAGAGTGAATGTGCCGTTGGCAATGCGGTTGGCATAACGACCCACGATCGCGCCAAGATAAGGCGGATTGGGTACGTATCCCTCGTAGGTATCATGGCCGAGCACGATGTCGGCTATCTTTCCGTTGCGATCCGGTACGCGAATGGCCTGAATGATCCCGCCATAGTTCATTGCATGAACTTCCACACCGTGTGAATTCTTGAGCGTGTACAAGATAACGGGCCTCCCGTCCCGCGCACCGAAGTGTTCCTGTTCAACCCCTGCCTTCGAAGAGTTCTGTTGTGCGATCAGCAACCCGCCGATCATGACGACGAGAGCGATAGTTATGAGGAACCGTCGTAGCATCATGGCGAAGAGTTTACTACGCGCCTTGAGTTCTTGCCGAATCGATTTTCCTGCTGGGTGCGTCGCCGTAACCTGAGATTCTGGAAGAGCAATCTTCCGTTAAGTTAACATCGGCCCCTCACTCCTTAAGGCTCAGAGGAGTTGCCCCACAATTCCGCTTTTCCTAAGTTCAAGCCGGACCTTCGCATGGCAGTCGGCGCACCAGGATCTTTCCCGCAAATCAAGCCATTCGACGGTGTGCGACGAGGCCATCGCACATTGATAGTCCTCGCAATGGCGAAGTCCAAGCGTGTGGCCGAGTTCATGAATGCTCTCTTTCAAAAGACGATCACGAAGCAGAACGTCATCTCGACCAAGCCCGTAGAATTCCTGAGACAATCGAAACGTCGAAACTACCGCACAGGGGCCACCTACCTGCGCTTCCCCAAAAACATATTTTAGGATCGGGATGTAAAGGTCGACTTCGGTGACGGCAAGATAGCGCCAATCGTTTTGCCGAACAAGTCCCATCAATCGCTTTAACAGTTCAGACGAATGAAACTGCTGGCGCTCGGGGTGATACGCACAAGCTGGGTCAAGTCGGAACGGCAGAACGGTGCACTCTACCGGCAAGCTTTTGGGCAGTTCTGCACGTAAATGTTCAAGCAGCGCAGCGTCAACCGAGCCGATTGATAGCAAATGGATGGTGTTCATTGGATCGGGCCGCGTGATCCCTAATTCCTGCTCTCGACGGGCGTCCGAGTCCAGCCGTAACGTTTCAACTTGTGGTGCAGGGTGACACGGTCGATATCGAGAATGTCGGCCGCGCGGCTCTGGTTTCCTCCGCACTCCTGCAGGACCTGGAGGATGTGAGCGCGCTCCACTTCATCCAAACTCTTGCCGGTGCGCTGGGCGACATTCGACGACTTGAAAATAAAGTCTTGCTCACGCAGTTCGGGTTCTTGCGCAACCACCATGGCGCGTTCCACAGCGTTTTCCAGTTCGCGTACGTTTCCCAACCAAGGCTGTTCCGTCAACTGATTCATGGCAAGGGGAGAAACACGCGTTACATGCTTATTCATCGCGAGCGAGAACCTGCGAACAAAATGTTCAACCAGCAGAGGAATGTCTTCTTTGCGCTCGCGCAGTGGTGGCAATTCAATGTGAAATACGTTGAGGCGGTAATACAAATCAGGCCGGAACGTGCCCTCCTCAATCATCTGCTCCAGATTCTTATTCGTTGCCGCCACGCACCGAAAATCAACTTTGATGACCTGGTTCCCCCCAACGCGTGTGATCTCGCGTTCCTGCAGAACCCGCAAAAGGTCGGTTTGAGTCTTCAAACTAATGTCTCCAATTTCATCAAGAAAGACCGTTCCGCCTTCCGCAATCTCGAACTTCCCTTTCTTGCGGTATTGCGCGCCAGTAAATGCGCCTTTTTCGTGGCCGAAGAGTTCGCTCTCCAGCAGAGTCTCGGTCAGTGCCCCGCAGTGGATTGCGACCAGGGGATGGAAGCGTCGCATGCTGGCAGCATGAATGCCGCGCACCACTAGTTCCTTGCCCGTGCCACTCTCCCCGGTGATCAAAACATTCGCGTCGGTCGGACCCACCGTCTCGATAGCTTCATAGACTTTCCGAATTGCTGGGCTTTGACCAACCAGGTCGCCAGGCCGGGTCGCTTCTGCTACTGTCTCCCGCAGTCGAACATTCTCCTTCTCGGCGCGCTTGTGGGACAACGCTCTCTTCACGAGATGCGCGATTTCATCTGGATCAAGCGGCTTGCTGACATAGTCGTACGCCCCGTTCTTCAGAGCAGTCACCGCGGTCTCTACGGATGCGTACCCGGTCATCATGATCACGATCAGATCAGGATTCATCTCGTGAAGGCGTCGCTGCAGTTCGATGCCGTCTGTTCCCCGCATCTTTATGTCGAGCAAAGCAACATCCCACTTGCCTTCGGCCATGCGGGTTAGCGCATCACCGGCACTTTCTGCCGTACCGATTTCATACCCTTCTTCGCGGAACCATTTGCCAAGCGAATCACGAACACTTAACTCATCGTCCACAATCAAAATTTTCCCTTGAGTTTCCACCAATCATCACCTCCCAGTCACAACGGCGGTAACCTCTTTTGCCGGAGAATGGTTGCATTCAGGATCGCAGGGCAGCGTGATAATGAACGTCGTACCTCGGCCAAGCTCCGATTGCACTTCGATCTTGCCGTTATGCCGCTCTAGAATGCTGCGGCTGATAGCGAGTCCCAGTCCAACGCCCTTCCCTGTTTCTTTGGTCGTGAGAAATGGCTCAAAGAGCCGCGGAAGAATCTCTGGACTTATTCCGCCTCCGTCGTCCCGAACTATGATGGTTACAACGTTCGTTTCGGCGTGCAATGTCGTGTCCAGCCACAGATTCCCTCCTTGTGGCATGGCGTCGAGAGCGTTCATCATCAGTGCCAGCAATACCTGCTCGATCTGGGCCCCATCACAAACTACATCCGGCACATCAGGATCGAGGTGAAGTTGAATCTGTACACTGGCGAGTTCCAGTTGATGCTGAATGAGCCTCCGACTTTGTTCGATCACGCCGTTCAGGCTCGTGGGCTGCAGATTCATCGGCGTTGTTCGCGAAAAGGTCAATAAATTCTTGACTAGGTCGCCACAGCGCCGGCTTTCAGAAGCGATGAGATCCAGTGAGTCGCATATTTCGCCCTGGTGGTCTTTCCCGCCATTTTCACTGCCGATCCACTTGCGTAACAGCTTTGCATAGGTCAGGATCCCGGAAAGAGGGTTGTTGATCTCGTGAGCCAGCACCGCCGCCATTTTGCCGATCGAAGCCATCTTCTCGGTGTGCAATGCATGTTCATGAGCGCGCTTCAGTTCCCGAGTTTTCTGTTCCACGCGCTGTTCAAGGCTCTGGGTCCATGCGACATTTTCACTGTGCTCGGCCTGCAGGCGACTGCTCATTGCATTAAACGATTCGGCGAGCTCCCCGATTTCATCGTGCGACTCGATCGAGATTTGATAGCCCAAGTCCCCCTCGGCCAGATGTTCAGTTCCCCGTCTCAACGCGGTCACTGGCTGAGCGACAACACGCCACACTAACAACCAGGTCAGCACCGCAATCAGCAGAAGAGCTCCGGCCGTGTAGATGAGCATTCGCCGAGTGCTTTCGGCCAATTGCACATCAGCCTTCGCTAGAGAGAGATTTGTATCGAGTACGCCCAGGATCTGCTGTTCGGCGGCATGGGCATGACAGGCCGCGTTCGAGCAAGTTGGTTGATTTTCGATGGGCGTGATAATGCCAAGAACGCGGTCACCAGCCCGGTTGCGGTAAATGCGGAAGCGATCAGGGCGGTTGAGCCGTGCAAGCGGTTGCGACTGGGCGTGGCATCCGTAGCAAGCCTCTGCACTCTTGTCGACAACCTTGCTTTGCTCAGAGGAAGCAGTTGTGTATGTAATTCGTCCCTCTTGATCGAAAATGCGAATCTTCTCTATGCCAGGCTCGGAAGCCATGGTATTGATCGAGCGGTACAGTCCTTCTCGGTCATTCCGTAGCATGTAGTCGGTTGTGCCCTGCTTGATAACGTCGCTGATGCGTTCGGCCGACGCCAGTGTGTTCTGCTCCAGATGCTGGCGGTGCAAGCGGACATTGAGGTAGCCGAGCAGGGTGAAGATCACCACCATCGCGCCAAGCAATAAGAGGTTCAGCTTGACGCTCAGTGTCGGACTTAGCCCGAACCAGTTCCATCGTCTTGGTTCAATCTCCGGCATGCTCGAGTGCCACCGTCGTTTCTGGCAGGGATGATTCCGGCTCAGATTCGCTCTCGAGGGCGAATTCTTCCTGCGGGAAAATCGGCAGATACTTCACCGCAAGTCCAAAAAGAGCGAACCCGCCTGCAATGATCATTCCGGTCACGGCCAACTCACTCCACTTCGGGAAGTATCGAACCCCCATCGACCCTTCAAATCCCGTGATGCTTACATTCATCCGGTTGGTGATAAAGCCCAATACCACAAGTACCGCCGAGAAGTAGAGCCCTTGCGGACTGGTGCGCACCCGTTTTTGCGACAAAAGAACCAATGGCAAAATCAGGGCCAGCAGGATTTCGAGCCAGAAGAGATAAGTTTCGTATCCGCGATGAAAAGCAAGTCTCAGAACGCCTCGATTCCAAAGGTCCTCCAGGCGCAAAATTCCGTAAATGCCAAGAACGACTACCAACACACGCCCAAGTTGGTGAAGGACCGGCAATTCCAGTTGCAGGCCAAAGTGCTTGGAGCTCATGGACGACTCGAAGATTGTCATCGCCAGTCCTACGGCGATCGCCGAGAGAAAGAAAAACACGGGAAGCAACGGGCTGTACCAGAATGGGTGCAACTTTTCGGGCATGATCAGATAGAGCGTGCCAAGGGAAGATTGATGCAGCGTTGATAAGATCACGCCGCAAATTACCAGCGGGATCAAGATCTTCTTCACGATCTTCAGAGGTCCTTGCAGGTTGAAGCGTTCCAACACGATCGGTGAGAACTCGAGTGCGAGCACCGTCGTGTAAAGCATGACGCAATAGGCCACTTCGAACATCACCGAGTGCGGATTTCGCATGATCAGCGGATGCCAGATGTTGTAAGGTTTGCCCAGGTCATACATCAGCGCCACGCAAACGAGCACGTATCCAAGGAACGCCGTCAAAATGGTCGGCCGGATGATCGAGTGCATTCGTTTGATATTGAGGATGTGAACCGTCGCGGTAAGTGTGGACCCCCCGGCGGCGAGCATGACTCCGCAAAGAACGTCAAAACTGATCCAGATTCCCCATGGGAATTGGTCGCTGAGGTTGGTCGAAGCGCCCAGACCCCTGGTGAACCGAATGAACGTGGCATATAAACCAGCCGCCATTACAAAGAGGAAAATCACTCTCCAGAACGTCAGACGAAACCTTGTCGAACGAGTCATGTTTATTTTCCTCCGTTCTTTTTCGCGGTCGAGAGGTGCTGTCCTTCCGCCAATGCAACTTCTTCGCGCCGATGCGTAATCCACCACAACCCGCCAAGCGCCATCCCGCCAAGCGGAACGAAATCCGGAATGTGTGACAGCACGCGATAAGTGAGCATCGGCAGAGGATCTTTCGAGATGTTTGTTTTGTAGCCGAAGCTTTCAAATGAGACCGCAGACAAGAGCAACACGGAGGTACCACCAACTTCTTCCAGCCCGTAAATGTGGTTCACGTAGTTGCCTGGGTTTTCGCGAATGCGTTTCTCAGCCTCCGCGATCAGATCGTCCCGCTCGCCAAATTTTGTTGCGCCTGTGGGACAGATTTCCGCACACGCAGTGGACTTTCCATTCGCAACCCGATCCGGGCACATCACGCACTTCTGAACCTTGGGAAACAACTTGTCCCATTCATACTTGGGCACCCCGAATGGGCAGGCCACCATGCAATAGCGGCATCCCATGCACTTCGACGGATCATAAGTAACCGGTCCCGCCGCTGTTTTCTTCAGAGCTCCAACCGGACAAACCGAAGCGCACGAGGGATCCTGACAATTCATGCAAAGACGCCGCATGAACTTATCATTGCGAGTGAGGATGCAGGTCAGCTTGTGTGCCGACTGATATTCCTCGGCGGCGACGGCATCACCATAGTCCAGATTGTTCTGGGTTGCGCAAGCCTGCTCACACTGCTTGCATCCAATACAAATTGTCGAATCATATAGGAGTGCTTTGCTCATGGATGAATCCTCCGGCGAATGCGCCCGGATATCCTTTCGACCTCTGCCTGAGCTGGTAAGGAAAGTAGAGGCGGTTACTTGCGTAATGTCCGCAAGCCAGCGCGCACAAGCTGCTAACCTCATCAGAATCGGAGGCTGTCGCGAAATTCAGCAGCTTCAGACAGCTTAGAGTTTCAACAATCAGCAAGTTTTTGACCGTGACCGGTGTCACTTTTCTGCGTGATGCCCATCAATATGCTTTATTAGCGCGCTCCGTCGCCTTGCGTGTACTCGTTGCGTTTCGCAGCAGACGCATGATGAGATTCGCATCATCGGTGCCCTTATCTTGCAAGTCCTTGATATACGCAGCGTTACGACATCTTCGTAGCGCCGCCATTGCCGCCGTTGCATTCTTCCTGTTGAGAACTGCATCGCCCGGTGGTTACACACTTCTCCTTAGCTGACACTGCGATAACGGTCCGATGTTTGTAACTGGTTGATTCGCCTATGCATCCGTCGTCCTCACGATTGGTGCATAACCGCCCTCGGACGTGGCATAGCGCTTGCCTTAGTAAATCGTGAGTCGCCAAGAGGGAAAAGGCACTCCGGCGAGGTGGGTTATGACGGTCATTATGGTGTTGCTGACATTCGCAATCTTTTTGGCAATTGATTACGTTCGCGGTCAGAAACAATCGGCGAAGCAGCCGGGAATACAGTCTGCATTGCGTGAGATTCCTGCTCGGGTGGTTCCTTCCATGGTCTCCGGATTTCAGGTTCCTGAAAATGTGCGTTTCCATGCAGGACACACGTGGGCGCTCAGCGAGAGCCAAGAGTTGGTTCGAGTGGGCATCGATGATTTCGCATCAAAACTGATCGGCAAGATCGAAAGCATCTCTCTGCCGCAACGCGGGCGCTGGGTACGGCAAGGCCAGAAGATCTGGACGATTCTCCGCGACGGCAAGTCCGTCGACATGGTTTCTCCGATTGAGGGGACGATCAGCGACATTAACGAAGCAGCCGTGCAGAATCCTGAAGTGGCGCGCAAAGACCCGTACGGCGAAGGATGGCTTGTAACTGTCAAGGCTCCAGACTCCAAGGTAAATTTCCGCAATTTGCTTGGCGGAACATTGGCCCGCGCTTGGACAGAAGACTCAGCCTTACGGCTTCGAAAGCGAATGCCGGTCGCGATGGCCGCAACGCTTGCACAGGATGGCGGCGTAGCCGTGGACGACATTACCGCACACCTTCCGGATGAGGACTGGGCGACTCTGACCAAAGAATTCTTTTTGTCTTAACGGAGCGGTCGAGGACTGCACCTCGCCGATACAAAAATGATGCCGTCCGGGAGGAATTCCGGGCGGCCTTCTTGTTCACGACGCTGCTACTCTGCAACCACTTCGGATAGGGGAAATGCCCGCAGAATCAGAAACCCAACTCCTACTGCGGAACTCAGCATAATGACACGCATGTACTGCGCCACAGGTATGGCAGGATCGCCGAGAGTGGCTCGCAAGAGCCCGAACGTCGCGCTGGTTGTACACAACGCAAAATAGAGGCGTTCGAGCAGGCATCGGGATAAGCGGATAATCCAGGCCAGGATGCAACTGACTAACAGGTAGATTCCAATTAGGGCAAAATCTGCAGTCTTTCCATTGCCGTGCATGATGCCCGCCTTTGGCGAGACGAATCCGTGAGCCGCGACCGCCAGAAATACAACGGAGTGAATCAGAGCGATCAATGCGCGTTTTCGACTATTCAGAATTCCGAAGCCATTCATATCTGACGAAATAAGTCTGGCGCATTGTTGCGAAATTGCGTGTGATGAACTGTACGAGCCGATGTGACCAAAATCACAACACCTCCATCCTCTCTGGAATCCCCCGATTACGAGTGTTACCATCGCGGGCCATATGCATAATCGATGGGGTAGTCTCATCCTGCTTTCCGCTATATGTTTGGTGGCCACTGCAATTGGACAGTCATCCGATCCGCAGCCTGATGTGATCGTCCTCCATGCTGCGCGTCTGCTGGATGTCAAAGCCGGAAAAATCGTAAGCCCAGGAGAAATTATCGTGCGGGGAGACCGCATTGTAGAAGTCGGCGTATCCGTTGCGCATCCGGTGGGGGCGGAGGTCGTTGATATCGGAGACCGTACCTTGATGCCGGGGTTGATCGACGCGCATGTCCATTTGTTTCTACATCCCGGTGCCGAAGATCTGCAGACTTTCCAAGAGTCCGTTCCTGAGCGCACGATTACGGCTACGCTCGCCGCCCGCGATGACCTGATGGCGGGATTTACCGCCGAACGCGACATGGGAACCGAAGGAGCTGGTTCAGCAGATACTGCCGTCCGAAATGCGATTAACGCGGGCAAGACCCCGGGTCCGCGCCTGCGCATTAGTGGTAATGCCATCAATATCCTGGGGGGACACGAAGACGCAATCGGTTATAACCCGGCCCAGCGTGTTCTTCCCAACGCCGATTACGCTAACAATTCCGATGAGCTTGTTGCTGTCATGCGCCAACAGTACAAAGAAGGTGCCGATTTCACCAAAATCTACGAGACAGGTGCTGATTCGATCAAAGACGCAAGATTGTCCACTCCTTACCAATACACGGAGGCTCAGCTGGAAGCCGCAATTAAGGAGGCCGCACGTCTGGGGCGGCATGTAGCCGTTCATGCGACCGGAGAACCGGGTACCCTGTTTGCGGCACAGGCTGGGGTCGTCTCGATTGACCATGCAGATCAGCTCAGCGATGAAACCATGCGGCTGATGAAGCAGAAGGATATCTTCGCCGTTCCCACATTTGCCATATTCGAATATTTCGCCGACCACGCTGCGACCCCCGCTGTGGGCCAGCGTATGCACCAGATGCTCAATATCAAAGCACAGGAATTCAAGAAACAGATCGCCGCCGGTGTGCCGATGGCGGTAGGCTCCGACGTTGGCCCGTTTCCCCATGGCACCCAAGCACGGGAATTTGTATTGATGGTGAAATATGGCATGTCCCCAACTGCGGTCCTTCAGGCCGACCTGCTAAACGGGGCGAAGTTGCTGGGGTGGGAAGGTCAGATTGGATCCCTCGAGCCGGGTTATCTGGCGGACATAATTGCAGTGAAAGGTGATCCACTGCAAGACATCGAAGCTCTAAACGGAGTTGCCTTTGTCATGAAGGGTGGCATCACCTATAAGAAATAGGATCCGAGTGTGAATTTGGGAGGAAGAAAGTGCAAAAAAATGCACTCCTCCCGCGCCTACTTGACGAAACACGAACCAAAGTCCTAAATTTTCAGCGACTTGCATTTCCTCTAATCTCGAAATGACGGCGCTCCACTTGCCCTCCCCAATGTGCCTTGCTTCGATAAATGGCTCCTATGGCATACCGACCACTCCCGACTCTATGGTTTCTCACTCTTTCGCTGTTGGTCTTTGCCCTATGCGCCGTGTCATTCGCGCAAGGCCCAACTCCGGATGGGCCAGCAGCTTCGGGCCTGGTTTCGCCGGTCCTGACGCAGCCGAGCTTTGAAAACCACAAATTCCTTGACCGCCAGAATCGCATTCTCTTCATCGCGGTAGCGGCGTTCAATGGCGCAGATTTCGCCGTGACACGCTCAAACCTCGAGAATGGCGGGCACGAACTGAATCCGCTCGTTCGTCCCCTCGCGCAATCAACTCCAGCACTGGCCTTCAACTTCGCGGCGGAGACGGCCGGGGTGGTAACGGTCAGCTACTTCCTCCATAAGACCGGCCATCACAAATTGGAACGATTTACGTCCTATCTGAGCATCGGGTCTTCGGCAACCGCCGTCAGCTACGGCGCTCTCCATCACTAGAAAATAGGCCCCGGTGCTGTCCCAGTACGAAGCATTCTTCCATTCCTTCAATGTCTACTATATTGGTAGTATTAGCGGATGATTTATTCTTGAAACCTCCAGGAACGGAAGAAAAGCCATGAAGATCGCGAAAGACGTGACAGAACTCATCGGCCACACCCCTCTGGTCAGGCTGAATCGAGTTACTCAGGGCTGTGCCGCCGAAGTCATCGCCAAGCTTGAGAGCCAGAATCCCCTTTCCAGCGTCAAAGATCGCATCGGTGTGAGTATGATCGAGGATGCGGAACGTGCTGGAAAGATCGAGCCCGGCAAAACCATTCTGATCGAGCCCACCAGTGGCAATACCGGTATCGGACTCGCATTCGTTGCCGCGGTGAAGGGC
>JASLEQ010000606.1 GCA_030151135.1 Candidatus Sulfotelmatobacter sp.
CCGATGCAAAAGGTGCGCGTAATGTCCGATGTGTAGCCTTCCACCGAACATCCATCATCCAGCATCAGAATGGAACCGTTGTGGATAGTCTGCGGCTTTCGCGAACCGTGCGGCGCCGCAGTGAACTCGTCAATATTCAGACTGGCCTCACCTTGAAGGCCCGTCTTTGCATAGGCCTCAGAAATAAGCCCACGCACATCGCTCGTCGACATGCCCTCCTGCAGCGAGCGATAAACGGCCTCATACACCGCCAGCGTGGCCGCGCCGGCCGTCCGAAGACACTCCAGCTCATGCTCGTCCTTGATCATTCGGCAGCCGCCCGTGACCGGCAAAGCGCTGACGAAATGAAAAGACGGACCGGCCTTCATCAACTCATAAGCGAAGACGAACTTCATGTTCTCGTCGAGCCCAATCGAGCCTTCGCCGAGCCCACGATCCTTCAGAGCCCTGACGATCAGAGCGAATGGACTCTCGTCCTCCTCCCACGTCAGCACGTCTGCGTCTTTCGCCAAGGGTGTATCTTCCAGCATCTCGGCGGCGCGATCGCGCTCGAAGGCTGGACAGACAAAGAGGGGCCTTGCCTTCACGGGTAACACAAGGGCCCACATCCGTTCGCTCCCGCCCAATCGAAGATTCGCAAAATAGAGCGTGTTCGAACTAGAATTCGCCATCACCAGGGCGCGAATATTTTGCCTGCTCATCAATTCCTTCGCGCGGTCCATGCGCGCAAGGCGTTCCTCGTTGGTGAAGGGTGCTACCTTGCCGGCAAACGAAGGCAATTTGGCGATCGGTTCTGGCAGAGTCTGCCGCTCCACTTCAGCTTCGCTACCCCGGAGAAGTGCGGCCAACGGAGAAACCAGCGAGCATAGAGCCGTTCCCGCGGAGGCGCCGAGCAGGGTTCTGCGCGTGATCATCGGATCATCCTTATCGTCGAAAAAGGAAATCGTGTGCGGCGTTTCTGTTCATCGGGCCCCGCGAGTGTCAGCCGGCATCGTAAGGATTCGCTCAAAACGAGAGAACGCAATTCCGCCACAAGGGTCTTTGCCCTTCCTTTTCGCTTGTGCCGTCGGTGGCGGACTACCAGGCGTATGCTGCGATCACCTGTGGCGGCCCCGGTGTTGAATCGGTCACGGTCGTTTGGAGAACCAGTTCGAGGTTTTTCTTTTGCCACTCAGACGGAACGCTCTCCAGTCCCTTCTCTAAGAAGGTGCGGTTCGACACGAATTCTCCCGCCGCTTGCGTTCCACTGCTGGTTAAGCCCGCCGCAATAACGGTAAACTGGCCGGTTTTCGAGTCAACCAGGCGGGCGACAATTGCATAATCTTCTCCGAACTGCTCTGAGTCGCGCAGATGCGCATTCCACGACCGCCCACCCGGAACTTGCTCTCGAATCCGGTTATCCCCCGTCTCTTCATCGAACGTAAAATGCAACACCGGATTCATCTGCATGGTCCACTTATTGTTGAACGCTCCGATGATGACATCCGGCGAGTTGCGAAGGTCTTCGAACGAATAATTTGTGCCGATTCTTACCTGGCTGGGTTTCCCCATTTGCCCCAGCAATCCTGAAATGCTGACCGCTGAGTAAGCATCCCCCACCGCCACACCGTAATCCGGGTAATGAAGCATCTGGTTCCACGCTACCTTCTCGTCGCCCGGCAGAGGCAGCACCTGGTTCGATCGCTCCACTTCCGTCGCAAACGTGCCTGGATGCGTATGCGTGTACCGGTTATACAGATCTCGCGAAGGCCGATATACGACCGGCTTGGCGACGCAAATAAGCACCGGCTGCGGCGTGGCGAACACGGGCGCCCAGAACTGCTCTGACAGCGTCTTGGAATGCGCAACGCGAGGGAAAATCTGGAAAACAGCTGCCCCCGCCAGCGCAACCACCAGCAATGCTCCCACCGCCATCCATAGTCTCGCCTTCCATCGGTTGGGCGTGACGGTGGCGGGGGCTGCTTCAACCACTCCCCCTACCGGCCCGCTCTCGGCGGGTAACCACCGTATGACCGGCGCATATGAGCCCACCGGCAATTCGATCCGTACCCCTGAAACATTGGCCGCGTCCTGGTAATACTGCTCGAGCCGGCGCCTTACCTCTCCGGCCTGTACCCGGACCACCGGATCGTCCCCCGTGGCGTAACCGGGCGCCCGATGGAACACCTCGGCTCCGATCGTGCGCTCCTTCAAATGTTCTGAGTGGCCCTCGAGAGCATGGCGCACCACAAATTCGAGAAACTGCCTGCTCCGCACCGCGTTCCGGAAAAATCGGCTGTTCAGGATCCGCCTGAGCTCCGCCAGTACCAGTTCCGGTCGCTCCGAATCCATCACGGCGGGTAGCCCATCCTTCACGGTCCGATTCGGATGCTCGGTGGCGAGACTCATAAGCCCTCATCTGCCTGCACAAAATGCCAGACCAACTAGCCGATCCGGGAAAGGTGATAAAGCGTTTACTGACTAGCGACGAGCGCCGCAGTACCTCCCACGTTCCTCCTGATTGTTCACACGCATCAGAATGGACGATGTGGGAGCTGGGTCGAGCGCCCATCAAAGTAGACACGGGTTGGAATCGCGT
Organism: Candidatus Sulfotelmatobacter sp.; assembly: GCA_030151135.1. Next base: position 2,579 of record JASLEQ010000606.1, read on the forward strand.
GTCAAGACAGGGATTCACCTCTCTCTCCAGGGTGCGCTCGACCGCCAGGGAATCTATGGGTCCGTCTCCGATAAGTAAATGACAATATGAGGCTTGCAGGCCGCCTATTACGGTAAGAGCACTGTATATTACTTGCCCAAAACAGGCATGTTGCGGAGTCTGTTTGCTTGGCTGCACAGGTGAGCCATCGGCGTCTTCGGAAAGCGTTTCCCCAGAGACCCGCGGGTCCATCGACAAAACAAAACCAGAAGATTGTTCGCTATCAGGAGACACATCATGGCCAGTCGCAGCAAGTTGAACCGGCTCTCGACCCTCATCCTCCTTCTGTTGATTCTCGGAGCCGTGCCGGTCTTCGCACAGTTCTCCAGCGGGATCGAAGGAACCGCGCGCGATACCTCCGGCGCCGTACTTGCCGGAGCCCGGGTGACTATCACTGACACCCGCCTGGGCGTCTCGAAGGAAACCACCACCAACGATGCTGGATACTTTCGCATCGATAGCATTGCCGCTTCCACCTACACCGTCGAAGTCCACATGAACGGCTTCGAGACGTGGCATCAGGCTGGCCTTACCCTCCAGGTTGGAGAGGTGCGTACCCTCAGTCCTGCCCTTAAAATTGGCGCCGCCTCCGAAAATGTCGAGGTTTCTGCCGCCGAAACCGCTGTCGACCTCGTCACTCCCACCACCGGCTCCGTCATCGCAGACGTCACCGTCCAGCAGACGCCTCTGCCCGACCAGAACATCTATGGACTGACAGCTCTGACCCCGGGTATGACCGGCAGCGCGGTTACCGCCGGCGACAACTATACCAATGAGTACGCCATCAACATCAACGCCGCCGGCCTCCGGCAGGAGCAGAACGGCTACATGATCGATGGCGCATATACAAATACGCCCTCACGCGGGGGCGGCACGTCGATTTCTCCGAATCCCGAAATTGTGCAATCCATGAACGTCAAAACCAACAACTTCGACGCCCAGAAGGGGAGAAACGCCGGCGCGACGGTTGAGGTATTCACCAACTCCGGCTCCAATGACCTGCACGGCACGTTCGATTACTACTTCCGGAACAACACCCTCACCTGGCCCACCGTCTTCCAGGCGGGAAAGGTTCCGACCTTCAGCCGCAACGAAGTGAGTGCCACAGTCGGTGGACCGGCCCTCAAAAACAAACTCTTCTGGTATGGCGCCATTGACGTGCTCCGTTCCAGCTCCGCGCAGGCCTACACGATTACCGCCGAAACCCAGGACTTCGACAATTGGGTGCAGGCAAACCTCCCGAACACGCTGGCCGCCTCCATCCTCAAAACGGCCCCGCCCCAGTCTTTCCCCACCTCAAATATCAAAACCGTCGCGCAGGTCCAGGCCGCCACGCCCGGCTATTCCGGGTACAATTCGGCCTCGATTTTCCCCGCCGATTTGAATGCGGTCGGAACCTCCAACATCAGCGTGACCACTCCCAACAATGGCTATCAGTGGAGCGCCCGCGTAGACTACTACCTGGGCAAAAACGACCGCATCTACGCTGACGCGATCCGCACTTCGCGCACCTCCGAGGGCATCCAGTCGCGGCCGGCCACAAATATTCCCTATTACGACATCTCCGACTACGGGAATGTCGATTGGACGCATACGTTCTCACCGCGTCTCCTCAATGAGATGAGCGTGAACATGATCCGTCCGCAGGGCGCCAACGGGACGTCCCCAACCGAGGCCATCCCCTACATCAACGTTACCGGCCTGCAGGGCTTCGGCACTTGGGGAGCCGGCAACTTCATCCAGACCACCGTCGGGTGGCGCGACGTGATGAGTGCGACCATCAAGTCCCATACCCTCAAGTTTGGCTACGACGGCTACAACATCCGCGAAAACGATCTCCAGGACAGCGCATTCACCCGTCCCACCTACAACTTCGACAATATCCTTGACTTTGCTCGGGACCTGGCCACATCGGAAAGCGGCACCCACGTCGATCTCACCACCCACGGCCAGGCTCCATATGTTCGCCGCTACCGCGAGTTGTACACCGGCTTCTTCGTCCAGGACGACTGGAAGCTAAGCCCTCGGTTCACCTTGAACGCCGGTGTGCGCTATGACTCCATGGGACACCTGTTCGCGATTCTCAGCCCTAAACTCACTCTCCTGAAGCTCGCTCCGGGCGACCGCCAGCAGGCGATTGCCGGTGCCGTGGCAACGGCCGCTCCCAATGGTCGCACCAATGTGTTGGACCACATTGTGTACGGCCTGACTCCCCGCCTCGGCTTTGCTTGGGATTTGTTCGGCAACGGCAAAACGGCGCTGCGCGGCGGGGCCGGCATGTTCGCGGATCAACCGCCATACCTCCACATCACGGACGCCACCTCGGGCAATTTGCCCTACTTCTACTCGCCGTCGATCAATGTGCGGCAGGGCGATCCAACGCCT
>JASLEQ010000665.1 GCA_030151135.1 Candidatus Sulfotelmatobacter sp.
ATAGAAACTCATTTCATGAAACGATTTGTCGGAATACAAAGTATCCATCGAAAAGTACTTCGGGGTTTTTACGGAGAAAGCGTCAAGCCTTGCCTCGGCGGACGCTAAGCAAATTCATGGCGACCATGACCAAGTCTACGACTAGAAGCAAGTGAATCAGGCCTCCAGCCACGTGCAAGCTGAAGCCCAACAGCCACAAAACCAGCAGTATAGCCACAACCGTCCAAAGCATAACGGTCTCCTGTTACTTCTCTATCGTGCTTCTTTCCTCTCAAGCGAAACGGCGGTCAGCGACTTCCCGCACTCCAGACACACTTGTTTCGATCGAGGCGTAATGAGTCCGCAAAACGGACATATCCTTTGAGATCGGACTTCCTGCACCTTCGGTCGAATCAAGCTGAAGAGTGATCCGAGGAACTTCCGTGCCGAAGCCACTCGTCGACTGAGCGAGGGGCGATAGGGTTCCATCCATTTCACCTTGGCCCGGCTCGAGGCTCATTCGGCCAATCGCCGGGACATTGACGATGACAGAGTAAGATCCCGCATTCTGTGCAGGATTGATCACATTCGCTGATTCCTCGGCGCCTGATCCAGTTGCTGGAAGTGAGCAATTCGGATCAGCAATGCTAGTTGGCATGAGCGATGATGATTGCAGAGACGAGCTGTCCTTCTCTCTCTTTCAGGTCCTCTGAACTAAGTCAGTTATCTGAAGCTCCCTTCTCTTAGTTCGGACAACTCCGAAAGGAAAAACTTTCATGAAGAAGTCAATGTCACTGTTATTGATGTGTGTCCTCGGTATGGTTGGGTACGCATCGGCCGGATCGGCGCGGGAAGACACGATTGCGCGTTTGCAGTCTTCGGTAGATGTTCTGCACGCGATTATGGCTACTCCGGATAAGGGCATCCCGGAAGAAGTACTCAGCAACGCGAAGTGCATCCTGGTGGTGCCGAACTTGATAAAAGGCGGCTTTATCTTTGGCGGCAAGCACGGACGGGGCGTGGCAACCTGCCGTACCGCTGAGGGTTGGAGCGCCCCTGCTTTTGTCTCAGTGGGTGGCGGAAGCTGGGGATTGCAGATTGGGGTTGAAGGTGTGGATCTGGTCATGTTGGTCATGAACGAGCAAGGCTTCCAACATTTGCTTTCGAGCAAGTTCGAACTGACCGGTGAAGGTTCGGTTTCAGCGGGTCCAGTCGGGCGTCATGCATCTGCCGGAACGGACTGGAAGATGAACACCGAGATGCTGACTTACTCCCGCTCCAAAGGCGTATTTGCGGGACTGACCTTAGAAGGTGCGGTTGTGGAACAGGACAATGACTCTACTCACGCCATCTATGGCAGGCACATGATGTTCCGGAACATGCTCTCGGGAAAAGCAGCGACTCCGCAAAGTGCGGATGCGTTTCTAAAAGCAGTTTCGGAAGCCGGGCAACAGGCGAAGGTCGCGGAAGCAAATTAAGAAACCAAGTGAGTCACACCAGGGTTGCGGCTGGACGGAATCTGAAGCTTGGTTTCGGCCAGCACGACTTGATTAGGCGGATTCCTCGATATCGTATCGACGCAAGGTTGGAGAACTCAAAAGGAGATTATGAAGCTACTTAAAATGATGACCCGTGTGCTGTTCGTCGTAGTGCTCTGTGTACTCGCGATTCCGCGAGCGACCGCCGATGAGCACAACAAGAAAACCAAAGTGACTTTTACGGAATCAGTGGAAGTACCGGGGGCGATACTACCTGCGGGGCATTACACGTTTGCGCTAATGGACTCCCTAAGTGATCGAAATATCGTGCAGATATCGAACGAAGATCAGACCAAGATATATGCGACCATTCTGGCGATTAATAACTACCGCCTGACGCCGACGGGCAAAACGGTGATCACATTTTCAGAGCGGCCATCGGGAACGCCGGAGGCGCTACACGCCTGGTTCTATCCGGGAGACAGCTTCGGGCAGGAATTCGTATATCCGAAGAGCCGTGCGCATCAACTTGCGCCATCGAACAAAATTCCGGTGCTCGCGTTGCGCGCCGACGCAATCCCCGACGTGCCCACTCTGAAAGAAGTTCCGCTGGTTGCGGTCACGCCCGAAGACGCAGAGGTACCAGTAGCAGAGGTGGTGCAACCGCAGCCGGCAACCGTGGCCAGGGCGCAACCGCCCACTCGACTTCCGAAAACCGCCAGTTCTCTATCAATTTTCATCGCGATCGCGCTGGTCTGTTTACTCATTGGAATAATCATGCGGGGATTCTCAAAACGACCGTCTGATCTGAGCATCAACCAGATTAAAAAGTAGTGGGAATTTGGCTGAGCAAGGCGCTCGGCACAGTTGAGGAGAAACGTTGGAAAGCGACAAGAAAAGCTGGCTGCGAGCATTCCTGCTGTGGGGGTCGAGAGGAATGTTTGCGGCCGGCATCGTTCTGTTAAGCCTCGTGGGTGCCGCAACGCTGCAGGCGAAGCTCTACCAAGATCGCGCTAAGCAACTTATTCAAAGCGAAATCCACGGGTCGAGCGCAGGCAGAATCGTCGTTCCTGCTACGTCAATCAAAGAGAATGACATTCTGGGCCGCCTCGACATTCCGAGGATCGGAATCTCGCTGGTAGTACTGGAAGGAACGGATTCTCGAACGCTCCGGCTGGGCGCGGGACATATCGAAACTACTTCACTTCCCGGGGAGGGCGGTAACGTTGGAATTGCCGGACATCGCGACACCTTTTTCCGCCCGTTAAGAGATATTCGAAAGAACGACCGAATTCAGATTCAGACAGCAATGGGGCTGTTTCAGTACCAGGTAGACTGGATGAAGGTCGTGAGTCCCGAGGACGTCAGTGTTCTCGCCCCCTCAGACAGATCCGTGCTGACATTAGTTACTTGCTACCCCTTTCAATTCTTTGGGTCTGCGCCAAAACGTTTCATTGTCCGAGCGCACAGATATTAGCTGCCCGCTAGGTGGAGATACCAACCAAATGGGCCGAAGTGCTTGCCCCTGGCTCGATGCATCAACAGCAGGAGGCAACTATCGGAACTCCCCAAAAGTGAGCAATTCGGATCAGCAATGCTCCTCGGGGTGAGCGAACATGATTATTGCGAAGAAGCGAGGGGTGATCTCGCGCGCTGGCGAGCTCTGGACGACGAAACTCTTCGGTCCTGGTGTGATCGAGGAACAGGGAGACGGAAAATGAGCAACTTTGGGGAACGAATAGGCGTGATCGGTTCGATCTATCGGCTGTTGGGTGAGGGCTTCGGCGACGATGAGATCGATATGAAGCTGAATCTTACCGAAGTGAAAGTGCGAGGCTGCAATTCCTGGATCTCTCATTTTCTGGAAATTAGAAATCGCGAAGACCTGGTGCTGTACGCTTCAACGGCCGTTTGATCGAAAAAGGAAATATCCAATGAAAATCAGCTTCCGAAACTGTTTCGGTTTGCAATTAGCCTGCATAAGCCTATGGCCCATTCTGGCATTTGCTCAGTCC
>JASLEQ010000699.1 GCA_030151135.1 Candidatus Sulfotelmatobacter sp.
TCTCAATAGGTACATGGCCGACCCGGCTCAGGTGGAGCCGCCTTATCTGATCGGCATCGCGTGCGGGTTTTGCCACGTGGGTTTCAATCCTCTGCATCCCCCTGCAGATCCGGAAAATCCGGAGTGGCACAACCTCCACCCCGGGATTGGAAATCAGTATTTTCGCGAGCAGATTTTCAATACCTCGAAGTACCCGCCTTCCCGCGGCCTGAAGAGCAGTGACTTCCGCTGGCAGGTCGCGAATGCCCAGCCGCCAGGAACATCAGAGACCTCACAGGTCGCGACCGACCACATCAACAATCCCACCGTGATTAATAACATCGCCAATCTGAACGACCGGCCCAAGCATCATGAACGGACTGCGGACGGCGTGGAGCGCGAAGTGTATCACGTGCTGAAGGATGGCGCGGACTCGGTAGGATCGTCGTGCCTGGATGATCCGACGCCCAGGCCCAATGTGAACGACACGGCCTGCGCCGCGTTGCGGGTCTATGTGAATATTGGGGTCTGCGCCAATATCTGGACCACCCTGCACGATCCAGTGTATGGATTGAAGCGCCAACAAGGCGTATTTGATCCCAAGCAGGCGCGTGAGGAGAGCAGTGCTTGCAACGAAGGCTGGACCGCAACCGAAGCGCGCATGGAAGGGCTGGAAGCGTTTCTTCGCACGTTGACGCCGCTGCAGCTTGCAGATGCGGATGGAGGCACTGCTTTTCTGCCCAAGGATGCGAATGTGATTGCGCGAGGCAAGATTGTCTTCGCCGAGAACTGCGCGCGCTGCCACTCCAGCAAGCGTCCCCCGCAGAATTACACCGGCAATGCGACTGACTGGTATCGCAAGGCGGTGACGGAGGAGGACTTCCTGACCGATAACTTCCTGTCCGACGATGAACGCCATCCCGTATCGGAGATCGGAACCAACAGCGAGCGCGCTATGGGCAGTAACGCGATCGAGGGCCATATCTGGCAGAATTTTTCGTCGGATACTTACAAGAAACAAGCCGATGTGCGCATAGGCGACTTAGTGAATCCGCTGCATCCAGACCTGAAGCTACTGCCAGTCAATGCCACCGGAGGCCGAGGCTATTACCGCACGCCGACGCTTGCGAATGTCTGGGCGACGGCGCCGTTCTTTCACAACAATTCGCTGGGCATCGTAACCGGCGATCCCTCCGTGCAAGGGAGATTGACGGCCTATCAGGATGCGATGGAAAAGCTGCTCTGGCCGGACAGACGCCCCGGCCTGAAGACCATCCGGCGAACAACGCAGGCGAGCACCTTCACCTATGAGGAGGGCGGCAGTGTGTGTGTGGCGCGCAATACACCCATTGACCTCATCGCGAATGTCGATCTTGTAACGCCAGAGAATTTTAGAAAAGATAACTTCTTCACGCGGCTGATGTGCCATCTCACCGGCACTGGACATCTGAATGGCCTTTTTCTTCTTGCCAATAGCGCGCCGGATTTTGTTCAGGACCGGGGGCACACGTTCGGAGCAGCTCTGCCGGATGAGGACAAGAAAGCGCTGATCGAGTATATGAAGACGTTCTGATGCGCTTCAAGGAAAGATGCAAATGCAGCCCCTTCGACTACGTCGATCGCATTCGCGATCCAGGTCCTCAGGATGACAGCTGCATGATGAGCTAGATCATCGTATTAGCTGAGTAACTCGCGGAAGTAGTCGTTCAGAAGACGGCCATTTGGGTCGTACTGCTTGCGGGTGTTTGCCAGGGTGGCGAGTTTGTCGCCGTAGGCTTTGCGCAGCATATCTGCAGTCAGGCCGGGAGTCTGATTGGGAAGAGGCTTTCCATTGCGCTCGATGCAGAACTGGTTGTAGGCATCGATGAACGCATCCCAGCCCGGGTTCGCCGTCGAGACAGGATCGATCGTCATGACGGGACCGTCATAGGAGTAAGAGAGCAGCGAGTTCTGATCCTGAGCGATACTGTAACCCACGTAAAGCAGGTTAGAACGATAACTCTTCTGCTTGTAGTAATCGTTGCAGAACTTATAAAAATCATTGATTGCCGCGGGATATTCACTCTCGGGAAATGCGAACAGGCTGAAGGTGTAGCGGCTGTCATTCGATACCAGAGGATAATCGATGATCTGGTCGGGCGGGACGGTGTTGTCGCTGCAGACGATGGTTTCGAGTTGCGATCTCCAGGCCGCATTGAGAGCATCGATCATTCCATAGCGAATGGATGGAATGGAACAGCTTTCCTCGATGTGATAGCCCAGCTTCGGCCCGACGGTTCCCCAGGTTTCGTTGCGGCTTTGCCAAGCGAAATGGTTGGGTTCACCCGTTGCACCGGGATTGTACTTGCGGAACTCCACCGTGATCTTATCTACGAACGGAAACATGTAGAACATGGTCGAGTAGCCAAGCGGCTTGAAATCGGGCAGAGCGGAAAGGAAATCCTGCAGGCTGTAGGTCGTGTGGTGAACGTGCATCGGGGTCAGCGGCTTAATCTTATAAGTGACTTCGTACACGATGCCCAGCAGTCCGTAACTTGATCGCAGGATCTGCATAAGTTTCGGATTCTGATCCTCTGTGATCTCCAATAATTCGCCGCTGGAGAGCACCATCTTGGCTCCCGTGATGTAGGAGCCGACCTGGCCGAATTCTCCGGGAAAGGAAGCATCCTTGGTGCCGGCGATGGCGGCGCTGCCGGCAGACAGGTTGCCGATCTCGGTGTTGACATAGAACTGCAAGCCTTTCGCTTCAAGCGCCTTGGCCATAGCGAGATGAATGGCGCCAGCCTCAACCGTAAGGGTCTCGGTACCGATATTCAAAATTCGGTTCATTTTCATCCGGATCAATGTGCCGCCGTCGGCGACGCCGCAAGCCGAAGTGGAGTGGTTCGAGCCTACCGCGCGCACGGGCGAGGGAAAAGAAGCCGGATCTTTAAGCACACGCACGACGTCGTCGACGGAGTTTGCATCCACCACGACGGCGGGGTGAGACACGATGTTGCCAAACCAGTTGGTGACAGTGTTGGTCGCCATCATTCAGCCTTTCGGAATTCGTCATTGACAGGGATCAGGAATGGTTTCAACGCGGGCCGGAGCGGGATTGCCAGCGATTTTACACATCTGGGTCTCGGGATGGGCGGATTTTTGGCGAGAGTGGCACAGAGCCTGTCTCTGCCGAGTGCGTTGGAAGGTGGGGGTGTTGCTGTTATCGCCGGACATTTGGTAGCATGAGAATAGATTTTGATGCGGACAACAATGGGCCGCGATTCGAATTCTTCCCGGAGGTCTGATGAGCGACACGGCGGCGGTTCGCAGCGAGGAGACGCAGAAGTCTCAGGTGGACGACGAAACCACGGAGCGCTTTATCGCCGAAAAGCACATCGGGGAGCGCATCAAGAGGTTGCGGCTCAAAAAATCGATGGGCCTGGTTGAGTTGGGAAAGCACACCGGGCTTTCGGCAAGTTTTTTGTCGCAGTTGGAGACGGGGCGAGTGGTGCCGACTCTGCGCAACCTGGCGCGCATTGCGATGGTGTTTTCCAAGGATCTCTCCTACTTTTTTGAAACGGAGCCACATTCGATTTTCCGCGTCCATCGGCGGAAGGACCGGGTGCGCCTGCCGCAAACCGGAGTGGAGCAGCCGAGCTATTACTTCGAGAGCCTGGGGTACATGGTACCCGACCGTCATATGGATCCGTATTTCGCGGAGTTCATTCCGACGGCGCTGAGCCAGGAATCGAAGGCCCATGTGCACCCGGGATACGAGTTCCTGTATGTGCTCGATGGTGAGCTGGCGCTGCAGCATGGCGAGCATCAAACGACGCTGGCGTCCGGGGACGCTGTTTACTTCGATTCGAGTACGGCTCACTCGTATTATTGCGCAGGGCCCAAACCGGCGAGCGCGCTGATCGTGACCATGCATCAGCCATTACCGGCGCCGAATGCTGCGCCGCCGCGCCATGTTCCGGGAGCACCGATCCCGCGGCCATTGTCGCTGGCCCAGGTTCCACCTCCCGCGACCGAAAAGCGATAGAAACCATTTGCATCATGCAAGACGGCGGATACATCGAGGCCGCGGCTTCCACGCATCGAATGGCGTAAACGCAAGGAGCCGTGAGGCTGAGCCGGGCTGTGCGATACGAGTGCCTGGTGGTGGAGACGAATGGCACTACGAGGCACGGGGTGGCGCCGGGCTGCGCGCCGGGAGATCATTGCGGTTGCCGGCCTTCTGGCGGCGGGTTCGATTGCACTCTTCGGACAGACGCTGAAGTATCATCGCACTCTAAATGTGGATAACGGGCGCGCGATCTATCGCAACGGGTGTGTTTCCTGCCATGGAGAGAATGGCCGGGGAGCGGCCGAGACCAGCACGGTTTTCCAACGGCCTGACACATTTCCCGATTTCAGTCGCTGCGACCAAACGACGCCCGAGGCGAATTACACCTGGAACGCGATCGTCAAGTACGGCGGCCCTTCGCTGGGCTTCTCCACCATCATGCCGTCGTTCAGCGGCGTACTTTCGTCCGATCAAATTGATGATGTCGTTGCGTACCTGCGCACGTTCTGCACCAATCCGCACTGGCCACGCGGAGAGCTCAACCTGCCGCGCGCGCTGGTCACCGAAAAAGCCTTCCCCGAAGACGAACTGGTGATCTCAACCAACGTGAACGCAAGCGGCGCGCCGGGTTTCACAACCCATGCCATTCACGAGCAAGTGGTGAGCACGCGCGACCAGATCGAGGTGGACGTGCCCTGGACGGTGCAGGACAC
>JASLEQ010000005.1 GCA_030151135.1 Candidatus Sulfotelmatobacter sp.
CCTCAAGCGGCGCGCCCTTTTCAACGGCGTCGCGGAAGTTGACGTAGAAGCCGCGGTAGTCGCCGCGCTCGGTTTCAATCTTGCGCGGATTTTCTCCGACGCGAGTGAGAGTGCCCCAATGTTTTTCGCTCTCAAGCCCCCAATCCTTGCCCCAATCAGGGCCGTCGGGGTAGTTGGGTCCGCGGAGAATCTCTTCCTGGGGATCCATGCCGTATTTCACGAATGAACCCTGCGTACCGTGTACGAGAAGATGATGGCTGGGAGCGTAGGCGATGATGCGGGCCCGCAAAGTTGCGCGCAGATTCGGGTACTGCATGATCACATCGAAGGCGTCGTCGATCTCAGAGCATTGTCGTTGGCGGAGCGCGGCGGCATAGATCGATTCAGGCTCAACGAAGAGAACCAGTGCTCCGTCGATAAGGTGCGGGCCAAGGTCCCAGAGGACACCAGCAGCAGGGAAGTTAGCGTTCTCGCGCCACGCACCAGGCTTGCCCTCCAGGCGGAACCGATCGAAGCGCGCTTCATATTCGGCGACTTTGCCGACTGCGCCGGATTGAATCAGCTTCCTGACGGTGATGTACGCGCCATCCCACCGGCGATCCTGATAAACCGAGATCAAACGATTTCGTTTGGCCGCGAGTTGCACCAATTCTTCCGCCTCTTTCATGGTTGGAGTGAGGGGCTTATCGACGACCACATGGCGGTCTGCTTCGAGGGCAGCTTTGGCGTAGGAATAATGCGTGTCGTTCGGCGTCGCGACCACTACGACATTGATCGACTTGTCGGAAAGCATCTCATCGAGCGAACGCGCGATGCGAACGTTGGGATAACGCTTCTTCGCGTTATCGGTGTGGCGTTCCAGCACGCAAGCCAATTCCATGCCTTCGACGCCCCGAATCATAGGAGCGTGAAATGCCTGCCCTGCCAAGCCGAATCCGATGAGTCCTACACGAACCATGTCTTCTTCCTCTTGTTGAATCGATTGAGTGGGTTATTTCCTGTCTTTGAGTCGACGCACGAATTTCAGCCCGGACCAAACGTCGGTGACCGCGCACACCTTGACGTCGACGAGGCCCGCCGCAAGGCCGATATCGCGAACGACATTTTCGTTCAGGTCAGTTTCGACTCCGGAAGATTTCTTCGGCCAGCAAACCCACAGCATACCGGCAGGAGTCAGTTGCTGTGCTACAAACTTGAAGTCTTCCAGATCTTTTCGCGATTTCGCGAAGTCCATCATGAAGTCGACTGAACGCTTACAACTGTGGTCCATCGTGCATTGCTTGAGCGCATCTTGCAGTTGGTCCTCAACATCACGCGGCATATCTGGCGCCGAGACGCGGAAACCGTCTTTGATCCCAAGCTTTTTGGGAAGTGGCGTTCCGGAGTATCCAGGCATTCGTCCTCACAAGCCGAGGGCAAAAAGGTACACGAAGGCATTACTGCTTGGCTAGCTGAGAGCTACTGCGCCGGGGCGTAATAACCACGGCGGGCCCGGACGCGGAAATTCTTGCGATCATTGGCGACGATTTCGATAGTGCGATAGTGGCCATCAGCCTTGAAATCCGCGGGTTTGTAGGAGATCGCGTATTGACTGCGGAGTTCCTCCTGAATTTCGGCGAAGGCATTGGCTACATCGCGAATCTGAAACGGGAAGAAGGCACGGCCCCCGGTTGCGTCGGCGATGCGTTCAAGAACTTTGTCTCCGGCGCCCTTAGTCCCACTGACGTTGGTGCTGATCGTATAGACGATTGCTTCTGCGCGCTGTGCCATTTCGATGGCTTCTTCGCGGCTGACGTGGCTTTGATTGTCCTCACCATCGCTGAGGAGAATGATGGCGCGACGAATGGGAGTATTCTTCGGGGCTTTGAGGAGTTTGTCGCGGCAGGCAAAGTAGAGCGCGTCGTACAGTGCAGTGCCGCCTCCAGGCCGCAATTCGTGCACGCCATGCGCAAGCGCCTCAGACTTGTCGGTGAAGTCTTGCGTAACCTCGGGCGTTACGTCGAATCCCACGACGAAGGCAAGATCTTTTCCCAAATGGATGGTCTGGTTCAGAAACTCGATTGCAGATTCCTGCTCGAACCGGAAGCGGTCGCGAACGGAATTACTCGCATCAATGAGCAAACCGACCTGGAGCGGGAGGTTGGTTTCCGCGTGGAAACTCCGGACTTCCTGCGGAGGCTTATTGTCGTCGACGATGCGGAAATCATTTTGCTTAAGATCGGTGACGCGATGTCCATGCTTGTCGGTGACGGTGAATACAACGTTGACCTCGTTCGTGGTCGTGCGCAGGGTGAGATTCTGGTCGAAGGAGGGCGCGGAATTTGCTGGCGGCGGAGCGGGAGTTGAGGCCTCAGCGGCGGACGACTGAGCCTGCTGCGTCGCCGGCTTGTTATCAGCGGAATCGGTTATGGACTGCGCGGCCGCGACGCCGAGTGCTACCGCGCAAATCAGCGCGGCTTCTGGGAACCAGTTTATGCGCAAAGCTCTTTTCCCCTCGAATCTTCATTATAGCTGCCCCACGCGGCCGATTCGATGCATTGAAGATTAAGGCTGATCAGCGGCAGTACCGGCAGCCGATTCCAACGCGGTTTGAAAAGCTTTCAGTTCTTCGGGGAGTGGAGCACTGAGGTCGATCTTTTTGCCGCTGCTTGGGTGAGCGAGCTCCAAATGGGCTGCATGCAGGAAATTTCGGTGGAGGGAAATAGTCGGCGCGGTTCTTCCACATTCGCGGCGAGGGCGCAACTCGCCGGGTGCTCCGTAAAGGGTGTCGCCCACGACCGGGTGCCCGATGGACGACAGGTGAACCCGAATCTGGTGAGTACGGCCAGTGTCGATCTGAACCTGGACAAGGGTGAATTTCCCGTACGGGGATTCGATTCTCTGCAGCACTTGATAGTGGGAAACAGCTTCGCGGCCGCCTGGTTGGCGGGTGGTCATGCGGATGCGGCGAACGCGGTCGCGGCTGATTGCGGCCGAGATTGTGCCTGAATCTTTTTTAAGCCATCCGTGCACCAGCGCGATGTACTCTTTCTTCACTTCGCGCCGGGAAAATTGTTCTCCCAGCCTGCGATGTGCTTCGTCATTTTTGGCGACGACGATGAGGCCGCTAGTCTCCTTGTCAAGGCGATGGACGATGCCGGGGCGCAGATCGCCGCCGACGCCCGATAACTGCGCAAAGTGATGGAGCAGCGCGTTCACCAGTGTGCCGCGGTTTCGGGCATCTTCGCTTGCGCCGGCGCCCGCGTGGACCATCATGCCGGCGGGCTTATTCACAATGGCGAGGTCCGCGTCTTCGTACAGAATTTTGAGCGGAATCTCTTCTGCAACCGCACGCAGTGGAGGACGCGTGGCGGGACCAAGAATTCTGACCGTTTCGTCACCGCGCAGCTTCAGCGAGGCTTTTCCTGCCGAGTTGTTCACCAAGACTTTTTCTTCCGCAATCAATTGCTGAACGCGGGCGCGGCTTACGTCAAGGCGGCGGGCCAGCACCTGGTC
>JASLEQ010000007.1 GCA_030151135.1 Candidatus Sulfotelmatobacter sp.
TTGCGTCGGAGTATAGGCATATAAAACGCGGCCCACAATCAGCGGATTCGTCTGAATGCCCCCTTTTTCGCCGGTGTCGAAGGTCCAGGCGACCTGCAGCCTAGCAACGTTGTCACGGTTAATCTGGGTGAGCTTCGAATAATGATCGCCGTCGACGCCGCCGTTATATGCGGGCCAGTCCACGTCCTGACCGCAGAACCCCGCGGCGGCGAAGGAAAACAGGCAGAGAGAGAGGAAGGCTCGAGGGAGCATGGCTGTAAGTGGCCCTGGTTCAGGCTGGGCACCGACGATTGTTACACCCCGAGCCGTAAGCAGCAAAGCCGAACTGTCTTGAAATTCGCTAATCCGGACGCGACCACTGATCGCCAGATCAGCAATCGATAGAATTGCGACGACTAAGGCGACAATAGAGTCGTCCGATCGCGACTCCGCCCAGCGCGAACACCATGGGGAAACATTCCAGCGTATAGCGCGCTTCAGGAGCCTCGATTGTAGCCAGCAGAGCGCTGCGGAGAAGCAGGTAAGCCAGCATCCAGGGCCACAGGCGCGGACGGATGCACAGCCCGCCGAGCGCCAGCCCCATGTATAGGGCATTGAGCGCGGCATAGAACCAGCTGAACCGCGTCTCCGCGTGATGGTGCTTGTAAACCCACCAGTCAAGATCGATGGGCAGATTTTCGACGCGCGGACGGAACCACATGTCTGCCACCCTGCCTAGCGGCAGAAGCACATAGTAGCGCAGAGGGTGAGCAGCGATTCGTTCCTGCGCTAGCCGGGCAAAACTGTCGTCAATGGACGGGGAAAGCTCTTCCCCATTCGATTCATAGTCCGCTGCGAGCTTTGCGGTTTCGGCATACTGGTCGGACGAGTCGAAAGCCCGGCTGGGGAGCGCGCCCAGATCGAATTGCCCCCCGGGTACATTCCAGTAAACCTGATAAGTAGAGACGAAATCGAGGCACCAGGTTTTGATCCATCTCTGCCAGCCGGGCCAGGTGTTTTCGCCCGGGTCGGTAGCGTATCGCGGAGCCAACGGCTCTATGACATGAAAGACACGCCAGTTGCGCCAAGTCCAGGCGGCGAACGGAGCCAAGGTCAAAAGGAGACAGGCGACTAGCAGCCGCAAGCGATTTGTAACACCCCAATCCGCCACGGGAGCCCGGACCTTATCTCTGCCCTCTACCGGGCTGTCACAATCTGATCCTGACGACGATGGGGTAATTCCACCACGAAATACTCGCATCAAGAGAACCGGGGCGAAAGCGATGCCGACAAGCGCCCCATCGGGACGGAGAAGAGCGGAATAACTGATCGCGAATGTGAAGGCCAAGGCACTCCCCCACCCCGGCTTATCCACAAAGCGGATGACAGACCAGAGCGCCAGAGCAATGCAAAACAGGCTTAGACCTTCTGTCAGCGGTTCGGCATCGTAAACTGCGGTGAATGGACAAAGCGATGCGAGCCAAACTGTCGCCTGGAAGGCAGCCATGCGAGAATTCCGGGAACTGATCCGGGAAGCGAATGAGGCCAACAGGATGCAGCCTGAGAGTTCCAACGTGATCTGGACAATGCATGCGGCCCAGTAGTTCTCCATGCCGAAGAGGCGAAAACACGCTGCCAGGAAAAGCGGATAGCCGGGTAGCCGAATCAACGTGGGATGAACTACGCCGCTCTGGTCACTGATCGCGTACTGGCCATGGAGCAGCAGGTTTTTGGCCAGCCCTCCATAAAGTCGAGAATCACCACTGACCTCAAAGAATTTACGCAGCATCCAAATGCGCAGCACTCCGCCTGATAGAAGTGCAAAAGCGGTGGAGATGTTCGCGGCGGCGGACAAATGGGCGGCAGTTTGACGCACGCGAATGGCTTCCATAGATTCGTACTGTACAGGGTAGCCCTTTCCTCGGCGGAACAGGATTTCGCTCGCGGCGGCCGGCTGATCGCTCCACAGACTGAACCTGCCCCCCGGGGAAAGCCAATGCGTGCCTTTATCATTGGAAAAGCAGCCACTTCCGTAATCCGCCCGATAGACTGCACATTCGGGAAGTGCTCAGAGAAACTTTAGGCCATGCCCGAGAAGCAGATTTTTTACGATCCTCAGCGCAAGCGATGGAAGCGCCTTCGCCGCATCCTCGACGCGTCGGCGGTGCTGTCAACACTGGTATTGGCCGGATTTATCTTCAATACCCTTCGAGGACAACACTTGCAGGGGTTATTCCTCCCAACTCCCAAGCATAATTACCGCGCAGTGATCGACCGGACTCCCTTGCTGCGCAGTCGAACCACCGTTCCCCCTTCCCGGCGAAAGACGACCCGGCGTCCCTCGGAAATTCCTCTGAATACTGGCGAAGGGTTGCGGGCAGCCTACTATGTGCCAGACGACGCCACCAGTTATTCGTCCTTCAAGGAGCACGTTCACCAGATCGACATGCTCTTCCCCCAGTGGCTGCACGTCGCGCTGCCGGACGGCACACTCATGGCGAAGACAAGCGATAACACTCTGCGCGAATATCCCGTCGTCGAGGGGAATACCGTTCGGGACCCGGATGACCTCAACAAGATCAAGAACGTGATCCAGGCGACCAAGGAAGACACAGAAATCTTCCCGCAGGTGAATAATTACAACGCCCGGACGGGGATCTGGGACCCTGAGATCGGCAATATTCTCAGCGCTAATGGCAAGCGCGCCCATCTGCGCGACCAGATTGTGCGTTTCTTTACCGCGTTCCCTGTCTACCACGGGTTGGCGCTCGATTTCGAAAGTCTGGATGATTCTTCCGTTCCGGCGTACATCAATTTCATCCACGAAATCTACGCAGACTTGCACGCCCGCAATCTGCGTCTCTATGTGAACGTGCCGGCTTCGGCAGAAGACGCCTACCTTAAGCAGATTGTGCCGAATACCGACGGCATCGTTCTGATGAACTACGACCAGCACGAGGCCGAAAGCGAGCCCGGGCCCGTCGCCGCTCAGGATTGGTTCCTCAACAATCTTGTCCGCGTGCTTAAGACGGTACCCAAAGAAAAGCTGATCTGCGCCATTGGCAACTTCGGATACGACTGGACGCTGTCCATTCCCGACCCCAAGGATCGCAAGCACCCCAAGCCCAAAGTAGTCGATGCGGAAGAGGTGGACTATGTGTCCGAGGTTTGGAAGCGGGCAGCCGATGCAGACGCCGACCTGAACCTGGACTACGACACCCTCAATCCGCATTTCGAATACATCGATGAAGACACCAACCAGCGCCATGTTGTGTGGTTCCTTGACGCCGTCACGGCATTGAATGAGCTACGTGGCGCGCGTGCCCTGGGGCTTCAGACCTTTGCTCTGTGGCGCCTCGGCGAGGAAGACAGTTCGATCTGGAATATCTGGGACCGGCCCAGCAGCCCCGATTCACTTCATGCCCTGAGCACGGTACAGCCCGGCCACGACATCGATACGGAGGGTGACGGCGAGATCATTCGCGTTACGGGACTGCCGAAGAACGGCAAGCGAACCGTCGAGCCCGACACCGACGAGCCCGATCCCCGCAAAAAACTCATCATCGATGAGCACATGGACGCCTATCCCAGTCCCTTCACGGTTCAGCAATACGGGTATCAGCCCAACAAGGTAGCGCTCTCGTTCGACGACGGTCCAGATCCCAAATGGACACCAAAAATTCTTGACGTACTGAAACGTAAGGGCACGCACGGCACTTTCATGCTCATAGGCGACGAGGCGCAGCAGAATATCGGTCTGATGCAGCGCATTGTCCGCGAAGGCAACCAGATCGGCAATCATACGTATACCCACCCCGACATCAGCGAAATCTCACAGCGTCAGCTTGATCTGGAAGTGGATCTCACAGAACGCCTGTTTGCCAGCAAACTGGGAGTAATGCCGCTCTATTTCCGGCCACCCTACGACATCGACGAAGAGCCCGATACCGATGACCAGGCCGCACCGGTTTACCGCATCCAGCAGGATGGCCTCACCATTGTCGGCAACAAGATCGATACCGACGACTGGGACGAACGGATCCGCAAGACACCGGCGGAGATCGCGCAGTCGGTACTCGATCAGTTAAACCGTATGAAGATCAAGCCGCAGTTCCGCGGCTCAGTGATCCTCTTGCACGACGGTGGCGGCGACCGATCCGTCACTGTCGCCGCACTTCCCGTATTGATCGATACCCTACGCCAGCACGGCTACCAGATCGTGCAGGTTTCAGACCTGATGGGTAAGACAACCGCGGACGTGATGCCGCGGCTGACCTTCTGGCAAAAGGTGCGCGCCCTCCCCGACTCGGTGGCATTTTCGGCGCTCTCGATCATCTTCAACTTCATCGTGATGGTATTTTTCCTGGGCGATATCCTGATGAGCGCACGACTCATCCTGGTGGGCATCTTCGCCATCATTGACCGCCTCAGGCGCCCCCACAGGGATGCATCCCCGGGCTTCAATCCGCGCGTGGCCGTGTTGATTCCTTCTTACAACGAAGAGAAGGTCATCGTCCGCACCATCCGCTCCGTGCTGAACTCGGACTACGATAACCTGCGCGTCATTGTGATCGACGATGGATCGAAAGACCGAACAGCAGAGGTGGCTCGCGAAGCTTATGGGAAGGAAATCCGCGACGGTCGCGTGCAGGTGCTGGTGAAGTCAAACGGCGGCAAAGCCGCAGCCCTCAACTTCGGCCTGGAGAGAGTGGACGAAGACATCTATGTCGGCATCGATGCCGACACAGTGATCGCCATGGATGCGATCTCCAAGCTCGTGCCCCACTTCGAGGATCCTGGGATCGGCGCTGTCGCAGGCAATGCCAAGGTCGGTAATCGAGTGAATCTCTGGACGCGCTGGCAGGCTCTCGAATACATCACCAGCCAGAATTTCGAGCGCCGTGCGCTGGACCTGTTTAATGTCGTCACGGTGGTCCCAGGCGCCATTGGTGCATGGCGTACGGAAGCCGTTAAACAGGCGGGTGGATATCCAATCAATACGGTCGCGGAAGACGCCGACCTGACCATGAGCCTGCTGGAACAGAGGCTAAAGGTCGTCTACGAAGACCGTTCGCTGGCATTCACGGAAGCTCCGATAGACCCCAAGGGACTCATGCGCCAGCGGTTCCGTTGGTCATTCGGGACCCTGCAGGCAGTATGGAAGCATCGCGCCGCCTTCGTACGCAATAAAGCCATGGGCCTGTTCGCTCTGCCCAACATTCTCATCTTCCAGATGCTGTTGCCCCTGGTTTCGCCGTTCATCGACATAATGTTCGTCTACGGTATCCTTCACTACTTTATTGACCTGCACTATCATCCCGAGGCGGCGTCCAAGGCGAACTTCCAGCAGTTGCTGGTGTTTTTCCTCGCTTTCCTGTTGATCGACTTCATTACCTCCGCCGTGGCCTTCAGCCTCGAGCGCCGCCATCCGGCAAACAAGGGCGACCGCTGGCTGCTGTTCCATATCTGGCTGCAAAGATTTTCCTACCGGCAGTTGTTCTCCGTCGTGCTATTCAAAACAGTGAAGCGAGCCATCGATGGCAAGCCGTTCAACTGGGACAAGCTCGAGCGCACCGCGAAGATGAGCAAGCAGACCGAGGCGCTTACGGAAACACGTTGAGAAGAAATACTTCAATGATCAGTCCCAAGACGAAACGGTGACTCGATGGACTCTCCGCAAGTGCTGTTTTTGGGCCGTGCCACCGTGGACGTCATCTACGCTCTCGATCACTTTCCATCAGAAGATACCAAGACCTTTGCCAATGCCATGCATGTGGCGCCGGGAGGACCGGCCACAAACGCCGCCATCACTCACACGCTGCTTGGTGGCAAATCGCAGCTGATGACGACCATCGGCGACGGTTCTTGGGCAACTCCGGTGCGCGATCAACTCGACAGGCTAGGGATCGAAGTCATCGACTTGGCCGATAGCACCCCGTATGAAACTCCGCTGGTGACGATCCTCGTGAACGGATCGCAGGCGAC
>JASLEQ010000060.1 GCA_030151135.1 Candidatus Sulfotelmatobacter sp.
CGACGCTCGGCGACGTATTTGTCGGCGTGCCAGAGCAGGAGAAAGGCATCCGGCCGTCGCGTGCGCTGCCATACGAGCTGAACGTCCATGCGACGGTCAACCCGTCAGACAGCAGCGTCGCTCTGACGTTCGTCAATACAGGTCACGCGGCCGCGGTGTTTCATGTGCGCTCTGCGAATCCCGCCGACGTTGTACGCACCTACACTGTGGAACCGGGCAAGCAGCTCACCGGCTCCTGGGCGGCGGCTCACACCTACAGCCTATCGGTGTACGGCCCCAATGGATTTCTACGCTCGTTCAGCGGCAGTATCGGTGGCGCAGCGCTCGACGTGATCTCAGTGTATGACCGCGAAGACGGCTCAATCGGGTGGCGCATCAGGAACCTTGGCTCGACTGCCGCCGAGGTGACCGTTCTGGACGCTTATACGGGTAACTCGGTCGTGCACTATCTGCACCACCGCGACGTGACGGAAGGCGAGCTGGAACTCGAACAGTTCCACGGATGGTACGATCTGATCGTTTCAGTCAGCCAGGAAGCAAGCTTCCACTATCGGCTTGCAGGACATGTGGAGACGGGACGCGACAGTCACTCGGACCCGGCGCTCGGAGGCTTGGTCGCTCTAAAGGCTTAGGCTGACGATCAAGGTCCTGCCAAGATCAGGAACCACCATCGAAACCACTTCAGCGAAGGCGGTCTTAAACTGAGATCTCCTTCGCTGTTACATCCCGCACCATCAGCCCTTCCAGTACTACGCTTCAACCTCCAATCCACTTCATCTGCGCCCCACCTCTACGGCGATGATCTAGATTGCATCCCTGTCACATTCCTTGCAGTTCAACCGGCCCGCACGATCACCTCTCACAATTCACTTTAGAGTCTTGCATTGAAGTTGTGCTCAGTCTCCAGCAGCGGTGACCGGAACTGGAACCGCGACGATATCTTCCGCGCCCAGGGGCAGCTCACCGTCGTCTACTCGCACGATAGGGCCATCGGACGCTAGCTCGCTGCCGGGCACATCTGACTTGAAGACCGCCCAAAACACCTGAGCATACCAGGGATCACCCTGATAATGAGAGATTCCGTAGGTTTTGGGATAACGGCGGGAGATATGTGCCGTTCCAAAGATAACGTCCCACAAGAAGAACATGTTTCCGAAGTTGCCCTTGTAATAGCCGACACCGTCATCGGTGGTCGCGGCATGATGCGCGTGGTGTGTAGCAGGCGTAGAGATTGTCCGTTCCAGGACCCAGGCGATCGGATGAAGCACCTTGTGCTGGTAGAAAGGCTTGTCCCACGGCACGCTCGAGTGCGCAGTGATTGTAATGATCGACTTTATCGTGAGCACGGCAGTCGCTGCGGGTCCCAGACCAAGATAAACAAGAATGCTGGTCACGTATGTCTGAGAAAAGAAGATAGTGAAGAAGGCATTTTGCCGGCTGGCCATCGACATGCCCATATACGGTGCGGAGTGATGCGTGCGGTGGAAACGCCAAAGCCACGGAATCTCGTGGTGAAGGCGGTGGTACCAATAATGGGTCAGGTCGTCAGCGACGCACAGCACGAGAATTCCCCAGAAGAGCGGCACCCAGCTAAAGGTATTGTGCTCTAGCGGCATAACTGAGGGGAGCATATGGAGGCTAAACCATGCGAAGAAAGGCGCAAATACAAGCCGCGGCAGCGCAAAGCAGACGATGTCGAGAACGGTTTCATTACCGCGCCACTCTTCGGTATAGCGCCCGAGAGAAAACTCTACAAGGCCGAGAGAGACGATGAATACTAAGAAACCGTTTCCGCGCAACAGCTCGCAAAATCTCCAAAATAACCCCGCGGAATGGCCGGCTACAGCCGCCCGATTCCACGGTGTCTGACCATGCAATGAAAGCCATGCAAACATGAGGGCCACAGGCAGCGCATAGATCACCAGACTTAACGCGGCATTCCGAAAGATTCGCTTTTTGACGGCTAGATCCATTCTCATTGTACGCATTCCTCAGTGGGTGTTGGGTTGTGTGGGTACAGAGATTTGGCGGCCCGGCTGCCGCTCAAGCACAGCGCGCGTCAGCGTAAGGCCACCAATGAGGATGAGAAGTGGTATCGCGGCGATCACAACGCCGACTGCAATCTTCTTCAGTAACAGATTTGCATCCGCAATTTGCATCTTAGAACTCCGATTACATTGAGAATTGATTCACGAGGGCGCTACACTCGTGCCCTCGTGAAACCTGTCAGAACGTGATCTTCGCCGCGAGCTGGATTTCGCGCGAGACTCTCTGCAGTGTGGTGGGCGAGCCCGCCGAGGAGACGATTCCGAAAGTAGAAGTCCCTACAGAGTTGCCCGGATTGTTGAATTGCGGTGTGTTGAACAGATTGAAGAACTCAGATCGCAGTTCCAGATTCCCGGCTTCGTGCAGCGAGATCGTCTTGAAGACTGAGAAGTCCACATTCTTCGTTCCTGGGCCTTCAAGGATATTGCGGCCGGAGATAGGCGCTGTCGTTGTGGAGCCATACAAGGTGTTCCAATTCCCGCCGACATTGGAGAATGCCGAGGTATTGAACCACTTGCTCAAAGCGCGCTGCCCCGAAGGCAGGGAGCCGTTACCACTCGCACAAGTAAATAGCGCCCGTGGAGTTATGCCGTCACCAATGTTGAGTTGGTTCACGCCGGCAAGCACCGAGAATGGAATGCCATCCGAATAGGTGAGAATGCCATTCACTTGCCAGCCCTTGATCAACGGCCGGAAGAGACCGGAACCGATGAAGGGAAGCGAATAGTTGATGCTTCCTACAAATCGGTTGGGAATATTGTTGTCGGAATTCCCGTAATCGCCATGCTTGTCGTACGAATTGACGATGGTTCCGATGTTGTTCGAATTCTCATCCAGAGAATGGCTGTAAGTATAGGACAACAGTAAATTCAGATTTTTCGAACGTCGCTCAGCCGTTACCTGCAATCCGTGGTAATTCGAGATCAGGCTATCTTGCATCTGCCAGATCTGTGCGAAGTAGGGATATGGCCGGCGGGTGGAAGTGGCAGTTGTTCCTGGCGTGGCCTGGTTAATGTCAATAAGTCCGTTGAGGTGGACACCGACATTGCCGATGTATGCAACCGTGATGCGGTTCGACTGTCCGATCTCCTGTTGAACGCTCGCGTGCCACTGTTCCGAATACGGAGTCTTTGCATTCGGGTCCGCGGCATAAAGCGGAGCTCCCTGTAGAGCACTACCGGTTGCCGTC
>JASLEQ010000092.1 GCA_030151135.1 Candidatus Sulfotelmatobacter sp.
GGAACACCTGCGTCATCCCGATCTTCTTACCTAAAATCCCAGGGCTCATAATATCTCCGGGAGTCCGGATTCAGTCGCATGGTCCAGAACGCTTCGCATTCTGACTTCTGACTTCTGAATTCTGACTACTTGCCTTTCCCGAACGCCTTGATCTCTACATCCACGCCAGCCGGCAGATCCAGCTTCATCAGCGCATCCACCGTTTGCTGCGTTGGCTCGAGAATGTCGAGCAGACGCTTGTGCGTGCGGATCTCAAACTGCTCCCGAGACTTCTTGTCCACGTGCGGCGAACGCAGCACGCAGTACTTGTTCTTCATCGTGGGTAGCGGAATCGGTCCCGCAATCTGCGCGCCCGTGCGCCGCGCCGTCTCCACGATCTCGCCCGTCGACTGATCCAGAATGCGATAGTCGTAAGCTTTCAACCGTATCCGAATTCTCTCTTTTCCAATCACGTGTTTCGTTTCCTAACCCCTCCCGGCATCTCCAGGAGGAAAGAACCTGCGGAATGTTGCAATCCGCTTCCTTCTAGCTGCTAGCTCCTAGCCGCTAGCTTCTAGCAAATCAACCAAAGTCTTGCCGCTTTAGCTAGTAGCTGGACGCTAGCAGCCAGAAGCTAAAAGCGGATTGCAACATTCCGCAGGTTCTTTCCTCCTGGAGATGCCGGGAGGGGTTAGGAAGTGAAACAGTGATTGGAAAAGAGAGAATTCGGATCCGGTTGAAAGCGTACGACTATCGCATTCTGGATCAGTCGACGGGCGAAATCGTGGAAACTGCACGGCGCACCGGTGCGCAGATTGCGGGACCGATTCCGCTGCCCACGATGAAAAACAAGTACACGGTGCTGCGTTCGCCGCACGTGGACAAGAAATCGCGGGAGCAGTTCGAGATCCGCACACACAAGCGGTTGCTTGACATTCTCGAACCGACGCAGCAGACCGTAGATGCGCTGATGAAGCTCGATCTGCCGGCTGGAGTCGATGTGGAGATTAAAGCGTTCGGGAAAGAGCACAAATAAGCTTTCAGCTGTCGGCTATCAGCTCTCAGCAAGGCTTCCAGCCAATAGCAGTCGTGAATGACTAGCCAAGCTGGTCGGAGATGAAAGATATGGCAACGAGAGTCGCGGGAATTTTGGGCAAGAAGGTCGGGATGACGCAGCTGTTTGACTCGAAGGGCGACGTTCGTCCCGTCACAGTACTGCAGGCCGGCCCTTGCGTCGTCACGCAGCACAAGACGGCTGTGAAGGATGGATACGAGTCGGCGCAGATCGGGCTGGTTGAGTTTGTGAAGGAGTCGCGGCTTTCGAAGCCCGAGCGTGGACACTTGGCGAAGAGCAATCTGCCTCCGGTGAAGTTCCTGCGCGAAGTTCCTTTGGAAGTTGATCCGGCGGCGGACGGTAACGGTGCGGTGAAAATTGGCGACCGCGTGCTCGTAGAAATATTCGATGGCGAGAAGTTTGTTGACGTCGTCGGAATCAGCAAGGGCAAGGGGTTCCAGGGAGTCGTAAAGCGGCATCACTTCGCGGGCGGCCCGAAGTCCCACGGTTCGATGTTCCAGATTACGGGTTCGATCGGTTCTTCGGCATTTCCTTCCCGCGTTTTTAAAGGCATGCGGATGTCGGGACACATGGGCAACCAGCAGGTAACGACTCGGAATCTGCGGGTGCTCGGGGTCGATAAAGACGAAAACCTGCTGGTCGTCGAAGGCAGCGTGCCGGGACCGCAGGGCGGTTACATCGTGATCACGAAGGCGAAGAAGCCGCCACGAGAGCGTCGTGGATTCGCGGGTGCGGCTACGGTCGATCCGTTGAAGGCGGCAAAGAGAGCAGCGAAGAAGGCATAAGAAGTTCGGCGCGCGGGCGAGGCACCCGCGCCACATGAGACATATATGGCAACGATTGATATACACAATTTGAGCGGTGAAAAGGTCGGAACCTTCGATCTGGCCGACGAGATCTTCGGCGCGGTCAACGAAGACCTGCTCTGGGAAGCGGTGAAACACTACCGCGCCGGGCAGCGCGCCGGCACGCACAAAACCAAGGGCCGCTGGGAAGTTTCCGGCTCGGGCAAGAAGCTGTGGAAGCAGAAGGGCACAGGCCGCGCCCGTATCGGATCGATCCGCTCCCCACTGTGGCGGCATGGCTACACGGTGCACGGTCCGGTGCCGCGGTCTTACGATTACACCTTCCCCAAGAAAAAGCTGTTGGGCGCTTTGCGTTCGGCCCTGGCTTCGAAGTTTGCCGACGGCAAATTGACCGTCGTCAACTCTTTCGACCTCAAGGAACCGAAGACCAAAGAGTTCCAGAAAGCGCTCGACGCGCTGAAAGTCGAGAAGACGGTGCTGATTGTCGAAGCTGCGAAGCATGACAATCGCAACCTGGAACTGAGCGCGCGAAATATCGATGGGCTTGAGCTGGTGCGGGGCAATGAAGTTCATCCCTATCACCTGCTGCGGCATGACCGCGTGATCTTCTCGCATCCTGCCATTGAGAAACTGCAGGTTTCGCTGCAAGGTTCAGTTTCGAAGAAGCATCGCAAAGCGGGCAGTGGCGAAGACGAGGCGGCGAAGAAGCCGGTGAAAGAGCGGCGCCGCCGGCAGCGTAACGAAAAAGCGGCGGAGGTGGCGTAAATGAAGAGCGCATACCAGATCATTCGCCGTCCGGTGATTACCGAGAAGGGTCTCGCGATCAAAGAGAACCAGAACACGCTGGTGTTCCAGGTGTCTCCGAAGGCGACCAAGACGGAAATCAAGGAAGCGGTGCAGTCGATTTTCAAAGTCAAAGTGCATTCGGTCCGCACGGCGACTTATCCGGGAAAAGAGCGGCGCCGCGGGAAGTTTGCTGGCTACCGTCCGGATTGGAAGAAGGCGTACGTGCGGTTGCGTTCCGGCGAGAAAATGCCGGAGTACGCGCAGAATTTGTAAGAAAGCAGCCATCAGCGATCAGCCGTCGGCGATCAGTAAATGCGACGGCAGAAACGCTGAGAGCTGATAGCCAAGAGCTGAGAGCTTTTTATGCCGATTAAGACATACAGACCGACGACGCAGACGCTGCGGTATCGCACGACGATCGTCAACGACGACATCACGACGAAGCATCCGCACAAGCCGCTGGTCGAGCCCAAGCCGCGTACTGGTGGACGGCGCAACTCGGGCGACACCACGATGCGGTTCATCGGGGGCGGCCATAAGCGTAAGCTGCGCATCATCGACTTCAAGCGCGATAAAAGCGGGATTCCGGCAACGGTCACGACCATCGAGTACGATCCAAACCGCTCGTCGCGAATCGCCCTGCTAGCCTACGCAGACGGCGAGAAGCGGTACATTCTTCAGCCGGAAGGCTTGAAGGTTGGGCAGAAGATCCTGAGCGGCCCGGATGCGGACATTCTTGTGGGCAATGCGCTTCCGCTGCGGAACATTCCGCCAGGCACTGTGATCCATAACGTCGAACTCAAGCCCGGCAAGGGCGCCCAGATGGTGCGGTCGGCCGGCGGGTCGGCGCAGTTGGTTGCGAAGGAATCGGACTATGCCCTGGTGAAGTTGCCCTCGGGCGAAACTCGTAAAGTTTCACAGGATTGCATGGCGACGATCGGGCAGGTCGGGAACATCGATCACGAGAACGTCACAATCGGTAAAGCTGGACGGTCGCGGTGGCTGGGCAAGCGTCCGCATAACCGCGGTGTATCAATGAACCCGGTCGACCATCCGCATGGCGGTGGTGAGGGAAAGACCTCCGGCGGACGGCATCCGGTGACCCCTTGGGGCCAGCCGACGCGTGGATATAAGACGCGGAACAACAAGCGTACGGATAAGTTCATCGTGAGCCGGAGAAGCAAGTAAGAATCCGGGAAGAGGGTAGGGATTCCTCGCTCCGCTCGGAATGACAGAGTGTTGGGTTTTGCTAAAAGCTACAAGCTAAGAGCTAGAGGCTGATTTTTATGGCGCGTTCAACAAAGAAGGGCGCATTCGTTGATGCTTACCTGCAGACGCGGGTAGAAGGCATGAATGCGCGCAACGAGAAAAAAGTGCTGCGTACGTGGTCGCGGCGCTCCACGGTCGTCCCCGAGATGGTGGGACACACGATCGCAGTGCACAACGGGAAGAAATTCATCCCGGTGTACGTGACCGAAAATATGGTGGGACACAAGCTGGGCGAGTTCAGCTTCACACGCACCTTCAAGGGACACTCGATGAAGGCGGCGACGGAAGTTGCGGCGAAGCCAGCGGGTATCCCTGGCGGCCCAGGAGCATCGTCTCCGGCGGCCCCGGCAGCGCCGAAGGCATAAAACGGCAAGACTTGGTAAGGGACTTAGGAAGCAAGATGGTTTCTAGCTTCTGATTCAGCTAGGAGCTAGCGGCTAGGAGCTAGTAGCTAACATGGAATTTCGAGCGAAAAAAATGTTTTTGCGGGTTTCGCCACAGAAAGCCCGCCTGGTGCTGAATCTGATCAAGGGGCGCCGCGTGGAAGATGCGCGCAACACCTTGCTGTTCACCAAGAAGCGCGTGGCGGAGCACGTCGGCAAGCTGCTGCAGTCGGCGCTCGACAATGCGAACTTCCTCTCCACAGAGAAGGGGATCGATGTCGATATCGACAACTTGTATGTGAAGGGTGCGGTGGCAAATGACGGGCCGCGCATGAAGCGGATTCGCCCGGCCCCGCAAGGCCGCGCGTACCGGTATCAGCGGCGCATTGCGCATATCGAACTGGTCCTGGCCGAGCGTGGAAAGAATAGCTCGGTGGCGACTGTGGTCGGCGAAGAGGCGGCGCCGGCTGCTCCAGCGAAGGCGCGGCGAAGAGCTCCAGTGAAGGCCTCTGGGAAAAAGAAGAAAGCAGCAGCAAAGTAGACGAGAGTCACGGGCAGGCGCCCGCGCCACACAGGTTTGAGAAGTTTTAGGAGAAGCAATGGGACAAAAAGTCCATCCTTATGGTTTTCGGCTTGGGTTTACGAAGCCGTGGAAGTCGCGCTGGTTTGCCGAGCGGGACTACGACAAGCAGTTGCATGAGGACGTGAAGCTGAAGAATGAGCTGAAGGAAAAGCTCAAGTCGGCGGGCGTCAGCGCGATTGAGATCGAGCGTCCGGGCAACAAGCTGCGCATCATTATCAAGACGGCGCGGCCCGGGATCATCATTGGACGCAAGGGCGCAGAGATCGACAAGCTCAAGGCAGAGCTGCAGAAGCGCACCGGCGGCAAGGATATTTTCGTCGACATCCAGGAAGTGCATAAGCCTGAACTCGACGCGCAGTTGGTGTCGGAGTCGATCGCGCTGCAACTGGAAAAGCGCGTTGGCTTCCGGCGCGCCATGCGCAAGGCGGTGGATTCGGCGCTGCGTTTCGGATGCAAAGGCATCAAGGTTCGCGTGAGCGGCCGGTTGAATGGGAACGAAATCGCGCGGTCGGAGTGGTATCTGCAAGGACGCTTGCCGCTGCACACGCTGCGTGCCGACATCGATTTCGGATTCAGCGAAGCGCGCACGACGTATGGCGTGATCGGCGTGAAGTGCTGGGTGTACAAGGGTGAGATTCTGCCGCAGAAGAAGCGAGAGCAGCAGGCGGCGGTAGGCGGATTCTAACGAGCGATTTTGGCTAAGAGCTAGAGGCTAAGGGCTGATTTTATGTTGATGCCAAAGAAAGTGAAGTATCGGAAACAGCAGCGCGGGCGCATGACCGGGAAGGCCTGGCGCGGATCGACGCTGTCGTTCGGCGATTTCGGACTGAAGGTCCTCGAGCCAGGATGGGTGACCGACCGCCAGATCGAAGCCAGCCGTGTGGCAATGACGCGTTTCGTGAAGCGTGGCGGGAAGATCTGGATTCGCGTGTTTCCCGATAAGCCCGTCACAAAGAAGCCTGCGGAAACTCGTATGGGAAAAGGCAAGGGCGCGCCCGATCACTGGGTCGCCGTCGTGAAGCCGGGAAAGATTCTGTTTGAGATGGAAGGTGTGACTCTGCAGGACGCAAGCGAGGCCATGCGGCTGGCGTCGCACAAGCTGTCGCTGCGGACCACCCTGGTAAAGCGCGAGGGAGCGCACTAAGAACCGGCTATCCGCTTTCCGCTGTCAACCATCCAGTAAAAGCGACGGGGACTGAGAGCTGAGTGCTGAAAGCTGAGAGTTAATTATGAAGGTCGACAAAATTCGCAACTTAACCGACGTAGAGCTGGGCAATCAGGAGCGCGAGCTGGCTGACGAGCTCTTCAAGCTGAAGTTCCAGTTGAATATGGGACAGACGGAAAGTTTGAAGAAGATGCGCGGTCTGCGCAAAGACATTGCGCGCGTGAAGACGATCGCCGGCGAACGCCAGCGAGCAGCGGCAACGGAGAAGAAATAATGGCCGAGACAACACAGAAGGCGCAGGGCCGCCGCAAGGAAGTGGTTGGGGAAGTGGTGTCCAACAAGATGCACAAGACGATTGTTGTGCAGGTGACGCGCAAGAAGGCGCATCCGTTCTACGGGCGCGTGATCGCGCGGAACAAGAAGTTCTATGCGCATGATGAGTCGAACCAGGCGCATGTGGGCGATGTGGTGCGGATCGAAGAGACGCGGCCGCTTTCGAAGCTGAAGCGGTGGAAGCTGAAAGATATCGTGCGCAAGGCTGCGCTGCTGCCCGAAGCCGCGGTGGAAGCGGCAAGCTAACAAGGTTTAGGGAGATTACGCCATGGCTGTGATGATGAGATCGATGCTGGAGGTAGCCGACAATTCCGGCGCGCGCAAGCTGCAGATGATCCTGCCGCTGGGCGGGTCGACGGGATTGAACGCCGGGCTGGGCGACATAATCACCGCGGCGGTCAAAGAGTCGGCGCCCGAGGGCCAGGTGCAGAAGGGCAAGGTGGTGAAAGCCGTCATCGTTCGCACCCGTAAGGAGCATCGGCGGCGTGATGGAACCTACATCCGGTTCGATCAGAATGCGGCGGTGCTGATCAATGACGCGGGTGAACCGGTTGGAACGCGTGTGTTCGGCCCCGTAGCGCGTGAACTACGCGAGAAGAAGTTTTTGAAGATCGTGAGCTTGGCTCCGGAAGTGATTTGAAGAATTGAGAGAGTGTGATTGAGGGATCGGGCGATTGGATCCTCAATCACCAAATGATGCAATCACCAGTCGCAAAATAGGTTGACTCATGCAAACAGTTAGCACAGCACATAAGAGAGTAGATATCCGGCGGAATGACACCGTAAAGGTGATCACCGGCCGCGATAAGGGCAAGGAAGGGCGCGTACTGCGCGTGTTTCCCAACGACGCCAAAGTTCTGGTCGAGCACGTGATGATGGTGAAAAAACACGTGCGTCCGAATCCGCAGCGCAATATCAAGGGTGGCATCGCCGAGCAGGAGAGCCGGATTGCCATTTCGAACGTGCAACTGGTCTGTGCGACTTGCGGTCCGGTACGCATCGGCCACGAAGTACGCGGAGATCGGAAAGTTCGCGTGTGCAAGAAGTGTGGAACGACGCTGGACAAATAGCGGTCCGCTTTCAGCTATCAGCTTATTGCTGATGCACTGGCTGAGAGCTGAAAGCTGAAAGCTGAGAGCTGGAAATGGCAAAAGAAAAAAAAGGACACAAGGAATCGGCGCAAGAATCGAAGGCGCCCGCGCAGGCGAGGCATAGCGCGAAAGAGCGTCCGCGGCTGCGTACGCGGTTCGAGAAGGAAGTGGCTCCCGCTCTGCTGAAAGAGCTGGAACTGAAGAATCCGATGGCCGTTCCGCGGCTGCATAAGATCGTCGTCAACATGGGTGTTGGCGAAGCGACGCAGAACGCGAAGGTGCTCGATCCGGCGGTCAATGAACTGGGCCAGATTACAGGTCAGAAGCCCGTTGTAACTCGCGCCAAGAAGTCCATTGCGGCATTCAAAGTTCGCCAGGGACAATCGATCGGCGCGATGGTTACGCTGCGCGGTGATCGCATGTACGAGTTTTTCGACCGGCTGGTGAATATCGTTCTGCCCCGCGTGCGAGACTTCAAAGGGGTTTCCAGCAAGTCCTTTGACGGACGCGGCAATTACACGATTGGCTTGCACGATCAGTTGATCTTCCCGGAAATTTCTTACGAGAAGGTCGACAAGCTGAAGGGAATGAACGTCACGATTGTGACCACCGCCGGGAGCGACAACCAGGCTCGCACGCTGCTGAAGCAGATGGGAATGCCTTTCCGGCCATAACTGAAGCTTACGAGTGTTCAGTGGGCAGGATCCGACGACTAAAGTTATCTGAGGATTGAATGACGACAGCAAAACGAGTGAAGGACGCGAAGATCCAAGAAACGTTTCAAAAGGCGCGCGACAATAAGGAACCAAAGCCCAAGTTTTCCTCGCGAAAGCATAACCGCTGCAAATTGTGCGGACGCCCGCGCGCTTTTCTGCGGAAGTTCGGCATTTGCCGCTTGTGCTTCCGGCAGCTGGCGCTCCGTGGGGAGATTCCAGGGGTTTCGAAATCCTCTTGGTAAACCGTCGTTGGTCGTTCCGAACGACATGGCGAGTAAGCCAACGACAAACGACCCAAGACGAAAGACTGATGTAACAGCCGCTGCAGGTTCTCCGCACAGATCGGAGCGAACGGGCGGCTCAAGGAGAAGCAGACGATGAGGTTGACCGATCCGGTCGCAGACATGCTGACGAGAGTGCGAAACGCGCTCCAGGCCCGTCACCAGAAGGTAGACGTTCCGGCTTCGCGCCTGAAGCTGGAGATTGCCCGCATTTTGAAGGAAGAGGGTTACATCTCCAATTTCAAGCCGACGGAAGAAGAAGGCCACAAGGTTATCCGGATTTATCTGAAGTATGGTGCCAACAACGAGGCGGCCATCTCGAAGGCGGAGCGTGTGTCGCGCCCGGGATGCCGCGTGTACGTGCGGCGCACCGAGATTCCACGCGTGCTCGGAGGGATGGGCATCAACATCCTCACCACCCCGCGGGGCGTCATGACCGGTCGCCAGGCCCGCAAGGAAGGCGTGGGCGGCGAGCTGCTGTGCGAGATTTACTAAGAGCAGCTTCCAGCTACTAGCTCCTAGCTACTAGCTAAAACTGCGAGTCTGATTACAGCTTGAAACAGATTCGGCGTTGCCGGACTAAAAACCAAAGCGGCCTGGCTAGAAGCCAGGAGCTAGAAGCTAGAAGCTTATGTCGAGAATAGGAAAAAAGCCGATCGCGATTCCCAAGGGAGTTACGGTCAACATTCAGGGAAATACGGTTCTGGTCCAGGGGCCCAAGGGCAAGCTCGATACTCCGCTGCCGCTGGGCATCAAGATGGAGCAGAAGGACGGGCATCTGCTTGCGGTTCGCGAGAACGATTCGCAATCAGCGGTGCACGGACTGGCTCGCGCGCTGGTAAACAACGCTGTCGAAGGCGTAACCAGGGGCTGGACGCGGGAACTGGAAATCGTCGGCATCGGGTATCGCGCCGAGATGAAGGGCAAAACACAGGTCGTGTTCAGCCTGGGGTATTCCCATCCGATCGAGTACCCGCTGCCAACTGGCGTGGATGCCGCCGTCGACCCGAAGCAGACTCGCATCACGTTGACGGGCATTGATCGGCAGAAGGTGGGGCAGGTCGCCGCCGAAATGCGCGCGCTCCGTCCGCCGGACCCATACAAGAATAAGGGCGTGCGCTATGTCGGCGAGCGTCTGAAGAAGAAGGTTGGAAAGACAGGAGCAAAATAAGCGATTAGCTGTCAGTTGTCCGCTCTCACCGACTTCGCGAATCGCGATCTGAGAGCTTGAACTGATAGCTGACGGCTGAGAGCTGAGAGCTTTTATCATGCTGACGAAACTTGGAAAAAACGAAAAGCGCGGGTTCGTACACACGCGCATTCGCAAGAAGGTGCAAGGGACGGCGGAACGTCCGCGTCTGAACGTTTACCGCTCGCTCAATCACATCTACGTGCAGGTCATTGACGACCTGAACGGCAAGACCCTGGTTTCCGCCAGCACCGCCGAGGGCAAGAAGGAGCAGCGGAAGACCGGTGGCAACGTGGCTTCGGCAAAGGCGCTGGGCAAGGCCATCGCGGAGCGTGCGAAGGAAAAAGGCGTGACCAAGGTCGTGTTCGACCGCGGCGGATATATTTATCACGGGCGCGTGAAGGCTCTGGCCGACGCCGCCCGCGAGGCGGGATTGAAGTTCTAAAGCAGCTTCTAGCTGCTAGCTTCCAGCTACTAGCCAAATCGGGCTAGCTAGAAGCTAGTAGCTAGAGGCTAGAAGCTAGGTTTACGAATGCCAACAGTGATTAAGAAACTCGATGCAGGGTCGTACCAGCTGAAGGATCAGGTGGTGGCCATTAACCGCGTGACCAAGGTGGTCAAGGGCGGAAAGAATCTTTCGTTCGCCGCACTGGTCGTCGTGGGAGATCCAGGTGCCGGCGTGGTCGGCTACGGATCCGGCAAGGCGAAGGAAGTACCGCAGGCCATCCGCAAGGGAATCGAGTCGGCGAAGAAGAACCTGATGAAGGTGAATCTTACGCAGACCAGCATTGCGCACCTGGTTCTCGGACGCTATGGCTCAGGCAAAGTTCTGCTGAAGCCGGCCCCGGAAGGCACGGGCGTGATCGCGGGCGGCGCCGTGCGCGCAGTGATGACGTCGGCTGGAGTGCAGAACGTGCTCACGAAATCCATCGGCACAACGAATCCGCACAACGTAATCAAGGCGACATTCGATGCGTTGAAGCAATTGAAGAATAGAGAGAGCGTGGCCACGCTGCGCGGAAAAGTTGCGGAAGAGCTCTGATACCCGGTACCCGGCTCGAGCCGCAAAGGTTTTGAGGATTTGGAGATGACTGCAAAAAAGACAACTTCGGGCGGCGGAACGATCCAGCTCAAGTGGGTGCGCTCCGCGATTTGCGCTCCGCAGAAACAGAAGCTGGTAATCAAAGGGTTGGGGTTCACCCGGCTGAACCAGGTGATTGAGCGTCCCAACACGCAAGCGATTCGCGGGATGGTGGCGAAGGTGCCGCACTTGATCGAGGTATTGGACTAAACCGCGATCGTTCTCAGCCTTCAGTGAAAACTGCTTGGCTGAGAGCTGAAGGCTGACAGCGGAGAGCTTATTTATGAATTTATCGAACATACACCGACCAAAGAAGGCAACGGAGAAGCGCAAGCGCGTGGGCCGCGGTATGGGCTCGGGCATGGGCAAGACTTCTACCCGAGGCCACAAGGGACAGCGCTCGCGCACCGGATCGCGCATGATCCGCGGATTTGAAGGCGGCCAGATGCCGCTGCACCGCCGCATGCCAAAGCGCGGCTTCACCAATATCTTCCGCAAGGAGTACAACATTGTCAGCCTGGAGCGTTTGGCCGAGATTGGCGAAACGACGATCAACCCCGACGTGCTGCGCAAAGCGGGCGTGATCAAGACCAAGCATCCCGTGAAGGTTTTGGGTGACGGCGAATTGACTGTGGCCCTGACCGTGAGCGCACACAAGTTTTCGAAGTCAGCGCAAGAGAAGATCACCAAGGCAGGCGGCAAGGTAGAGGTCTTGCAGTAATGTTTGAAAAGCTGGCGAACATCTTTCGAATTCCGGACCTGCGCAAGCGAATTCTCTTCACGCTTGCGATGCTGTTTGTGTACCGGCTGGGCGGGCACCTGCCCACTCCCGGGATCGATACGGCCAAGCTGGAGCAGTTTTTCACGCTAGGGAGCACCAGCGGTTCGCTCCTGGGATTCGTCGACCTGTTTTCGGGCGGCCAGTTGCGCCGCATGACCATCTTCGCTCTGGGCATCATGCCCTATATCACGGCGTCGATCATTCTGCAGTTGTTGACGGTGGTGTACGAGCCGCTGGCAAAGTTGCAGAAGGAAGGCGAACTCGGGCGCAAAAAGATTACGCAGTGGACGCGGTATATCACCGTTATCCTCAGCGCGGTGCAGTCGTTCGGCATCGCGATCGGCCTGGAAAAGGGCGGGTTTGCGCTAAATCCTGGCTGGGGATTCCGTCTGATGACGATGTTGACCCTGACCACGGGCAGTGCGTTCATTATGTGGCTGGGCGAGCAGATCACCGAGCGCGGCGTGGGGAATGGTATGTCGCTGCTGATTTTCGCCGGTATCGTCGTCGGCCTGCCCCGCGGCGCCGTGGAACTTGTCGACAAGGCGAAGAACGCATCATGGGGAGCCATGACGTTCCCGCTGATGGTGGGCTTGATCATCTTCATGATTCTGGTGGTTGCGTTCATCGTTTATGTAGAGCGCAGCGAACGGCGAATTCCGGTGCAATACGCGAAGCGTGTCGTCGGACGCAAAGTAATGGGCGGGCAATCCACGCACCTCCCTTTGCGGGTAAACGCCGGCGGCGTGATGCCGGTGATTTTCGCATCTTCGATTTTGACACTGCCCCAGACCATCGGATATGGGCTTCGCAGCAGCCGTTACTTTGGGCCGCTGTTCGAGGCATTGCGTTGGGGTGAACCGCTGTACGAGCTTCTCTATGCCTTGGGCATTATCTTCTTCGCATATTTCTACGTCTCGATCGTGTTCAATCCGAACGAGGTTGCGGACAATATGCGGAAGTATGGCGGGTTCATTCCCGGTATCCGTCCCGGGCGCCGCACCGCGGACTTCATCAACGAAGTTTTGACGCGAATCACCCTGGTGGGCGCTCTTTATCTGATTATTATTTCGTTTATTCCGGAGTGGATGATTGCCGGTATTCACCTCAATCATCTTTGGGGCCCCTTCGGCCGCTTTTTCGAAGCCATGCCGACATGGGTCACAAACGGTCTGGGCGTGAGTTTTTACTTTGGTGGAACGTCGCTGCTGATTGTCGTGGGTGTAGCAATGGACACTGTAACGCAGATCGAAGCGCAGTTGATCATGCGCCACTATGACGGATTCACCCCGCGGAGCGGACGGGCCCGCGGCCGGCGCTGGTGACCGGAAGCAGGGAAGGAAGCGCGCCGAACGCGCGTTTATAGCAATCTCGCGAGAAGGGCGGGATTGATCGCGCAGCGCGCCTGGGTCCTTCGGCGGGCATGGGAGTTCGCCTGAGGATGACAAGAAGGTTCGATGGGGTTGCTGCCCTTCGGCGTTCCATGATGCACGCCGGGGAGAATGTGGTCGGGAGGCATTTGCCAAGCCGATGGCGCAGGAAACCTCGCATTGTGTAGGTCCCGTGGTGCTGCTCGGACCACCGGGTGCCGGGAAAGGCACTCAGTCCAAGCGCATCATGGAGCACTACGGCATTCCCCAGATCTCTACCGGAGACCTGCTTCGGGACCACGTGGAGCGCGGCACGGAGCTCGGAGTGATCGCGAAAACGGTCATGGCTCGGGGCGAACTGGTCTCCGACGATCTGGTTTGCAACATGGTGCAGCAGCGCCTCATGCTGCCGGATTGCAAACGCGGATACATTTTGGATGGATTTCCCCGGACTGCGGCCCAGGCTGGGTGGCTCGATGCCTTGCTCGAGCATGAGCTCTTTGACAAATCGTGTCCGACGAAGATCTGGCCAATTGTGATCCGGCTCGTGGTCGACTATAATTTATTACTGCTCCGGATCACTGGACGACGTTCTTGTCCCACCTGTGGACGGATCTACAACGTCCACTTCCAGCCGCCCCGAGTCGACGAAGTTTGCGACGAGCCGCATGGGACCAAGCTGGTAGCCCGCAATGATGACCGGTTGGAAGTGATTCAACCCAGACTCACCGCGTTTCAGGAGCAGACGAAACCTGTGGCGGATTATTACGGGCGCACAGGCAGGCTGATTTCGGTGAATGGCGAGCAGCCAGTAGACGTGGTGACCGAAGAGATCTTCAAGATTCTCGAAGATCATCGCGCGTAATAGATATGGCGATTGTCTGCAAGTCGGCGAGTGAGATCGAAAAGATGCGGCGCAGCGGTCACATCGTGCGCCAGGTCCTCGATCATTTGAGGGCGATGGTGGCTCCTGGCGTCTCGACCATGGACCTGGAGCGCGCAGCAGACAAGAAGATCAAGGAACTCGGTGCGAAACCGGCGTTTAAGGGATACTACGATTATCCATGCGTGCTTTGTACGTCGGTGAATGAAGAGATTGTGCACGGAATCCCCTCGGAGAAGCGGGTCCTCAAGGAGGGAGACATCGTCTCGATCGACTGCGGTGTGGTGCTGGATGGCTACTACGGAGATGCAGCGGTTACGGTGCCGGTAGGAAACGGACTGAAGCCTGAGCTGAAGAAACTGCTCGACGTGACCGAGGCTTCGCTCTATCGCGGCATTGATCAGGCGCGGATCGGCAATTCGATCGGAGATGTCGGAGCGGCCGTCCAGGAGCACGTGGAAGCTGCCGGGTTCAGCGTGGTTCGTGAATTTGTCGGACATGGCATCGGCACGCGCTTGCACGAAGAGCCGCAAGTTCCGAATTTCGGTAACCGCGGACACGGAGCCAAGTTGCGCGAGGGAATGGTGATCGCTATCGAGCCGATGGTCAATTACGGCAAGCCTGAGACGCGCGTTCTGGGCGATAAGTGGACCGCCGTGACCGCCGACGGAAGTTTCAGCGCCCACTTTGAACACTGTGTGGCAGTGACGAAGGATGGGCCGGTGATTTTGACGCAGTAACAAGCTTCTAGCTGCTAGCTCCCAGCGTCTAGCTAGTCGGTTGGCAGTCAGCTAGAAGCTAGTAGCTAGAAGCCAGGAGCTAATGAGCAAAGAAGACGCGATTGAAGTTGAGGCGTCTTGCGGGCGTGAGCGAAGTGGGAGCCCGCAGCCGAAATCCTGAGCGTGGTTGGCGAAGGATCTCCAGTTGACGAACACAAGGAGCGAATGAGCAAAGAAGACGCGATTGAAGTTATGGCGGTGGTGCTGGAGCCGCTGCCCAATGCGATGTTCCGGGTCGAACTGGA
>JASLEQ010000107.1 GCA_030151135.1 Candidatus Sulfotelmatobacter sp.
CGCCTAATTTCGTATTCTTGAGAAAACTGGATACGGAGGGAACCCACGCGGAGAATGCTGTCGGTCGGGGCCAAGGATATATTCGTACGCCCGCAGGGCTGTAGTGTAGCGACTCGCCGGGCGACGTGAAGGATTCGTCACAACAACGCCAGAAGCGCCGGGACGGGAAGGTATTTGCTGAAGCTCGCCACCTACAACATTAACAACATCAATAAGCGGCTCGATAACCTCCTGGCTTGGTTAGCGAAAGCTGAGCCGGATGTGGTGAGTCTCCAGGAGCTTAAGGCAGAACAGCAAGCCTTTCCCCTGAAGGCCATTCGGAGTCTCGGGTACGAAGCAGTATGGCAAGGGGAACGCTCGTGGAACGGCGTGGCTATTCTCGCGCGACACCAGGTTCCCGTGCTGACGTGCACAAGTCTGCCGGGAAATCCTGCAAATCATAATTCTGATCATCAAGCTCGCTACATTGAAGCGGCGGTTCAGGGAGTCCTGATCACTTCCATCTATCTTCCCAATGGGAATCCGCAGCCTGGACCGAAATTCAATTACAAGCTGGCGTGGTTTGAGCGCCTCATTGCCCACGCTGCCAAACTCATGGCGAGCGGCGCACCCGTGGTGTTGGCCGGTGACTACAATGTCGTGCCGACGCCGCAGGACATTTATCCGACTCGATCGTTGGATAACAACGCGTTGATCCAGCCGGAGAGCCGACAGGCCTTTGCGCGTTTGCTGGCTCAAGGCTGGACGGACGCAATGCGGAAGCTGCGTCCGGAGGGGCCGCTCTGGACATTCTGGGATTACAAATTCGAACGGTGGCAGAAAGATAAAGGCATGCGGCTCGATCACTTTCTGCTCTCACCGAATTTGTCGGGCCGGCTGGTGGATGGCGGCGTTGACCGATGGGCGCGTGGGCAGGAAAACGCGAGCGACCATGCGCCAACCTGGATCATGCTTGATTTGTAGACTGCTCCTAAGCTTCGCCATGCACCGTGACTGCAAATCCGCTACGTGAACGCGCCATCCCGGCTGCGGGGCCTTCTTGCAGTGAGTGAATCCGCCTATACGGCTTGAGAAACCTGCGCAACGGGCGTGGCGGTTAGCGGTACTTCCACTCGAAAGGTAGCTCCTTCGCCCAAGCGACTCTCGACGCTGATCTTGCCATGGTGCTGCGAGACGATCCATTGGGCGATGGCCAATCCCAGGCCGGTCCCGCCTTGAGCGCGGCTGCGTGCCTTGTCGACGCGATAAAAGCGTTCGAAGATCTTGCCTTGATCTTCAGTCGCGATCCCAACCCCGGAGTCTTGCACGGCGATGATTGCCCTGTTTTCGGTCTGTTCGAGCGAGAGGCGGACCGAACCGGGCGACGGAGTGTACTTGAAAGCGTTATCCAGCAGGATCTCCGTCACGCGTCGGAGAAGCGCTTCATCGCCCATGACAAACGCGGGCTGCGGTCCGATGTTTGCCGCGAATTCGATGTTGCGAGCGGCGGAAACCTGCTGCCACTGGGCAACAATGCTACCGAGAGTCTGCCGCAGGTCTACCGGCTGAATTTCTACCGCTTCACGGCCAGAATCGGAGCGGGCCAGTTCGAGTAGTTGTTCGATCAGGATCGTAGTGCGCTCGGCCTCGAACAGAATGTGAGCGAGCGACTCTTTGTACTCGGCCTCGCCGCGGGAGCGTCGCAACGCGAGCTCAGCTTCGGTGCGAATCAGAGAGACAGGCGTGCGCAGTTCATGGGACGCATCGGCGGTGAACTCGGTCACGCGACGAAAGGCGGACTCGATCCGGTCGAGCATTTCGTTCAGAGTGTCGGACAAGCGCTGAAGTTCGTCGCCGGTTTCAAGCTTCTTGAGGCGTCCGCTGAGGTTTGTCCCGGTGACGGTCCGCGCGGTTTGCACCAGCGAGTCGACGGGAGCAAGCGCCCTTCGGCTCAACCAATATCCCACCAGGGCCGCTACTACTAGCAGCGCCGGGGCGAACATCAATAGATAAGCGCGGAAGAGATGAAGGGTGTCGATGGCGTCGTCTGCCGTCGTTCCCATTTCGACGACGAATGTGCGCCCCTTGGCATCGAGCTTCTGATAGATGAACCGAAAGTGGTGATGCTCGGCGTGACGGATTCGGAAGGTCTGGCCATCGATTTGATTTGCCGGTGTCAACAGGTAGGGATGCGCCTGCAGGAATGGAGATTGATAGAGGATATCTCCCGTGGCCGTCGACAACTGCAAAAAATCGCCGGAGTGCTCGATGCCATAGGCGTCTTTGATATCGGCTTGCAACATGGAAAGGGAGGCGTCGGACTTTTGCGCGTCGAGAAAATTTTTCAGGTCGTCGACCTGGCTTTCGAGAGAGTCGTCGACGATATCAAGCAGATTGTGCCGCAGGATGAACCACATGCCGGCGCCGAACACGAGTTCTCCGAGGGCGAAGATTGCCAGGTACCAGAGAGTGAGCCGAAGACCGATGGAAAGTTTTTTCATGCAGGTTCATCGGAGCGAATCATGTAACCGACGCCACGTACCGTGTGAATCAGTTTTGGGCGGCCGGGAGAATCAATCTTGTTGCGGAGAAGACGCATGAAAGCATCGAGAGTATTCTCTTCAATTTCGCGGTCGAATCCCCAGACGGATTCGATGAGCGAACGCCGGGAAACGACCTTACCCGCCCGGTACATCAACCGCTCGAGCAGGCTGTACTCGGTGCGAGTCAGCGAAACTGGCTCATTGCCGCGGAGCACTTCCCTGCTTGCCGGGTCGAGCATCAAATCTGCGACCCGGAGATGAGTTTCGCCGGCGGCCAAGGCACGACGTTTCACCGCGCGCAGGCGCGCAACCAATTCGTCAAACGAGAACGGCTTGGTCATGTAGTCATCCGCGCCGCGGTCGAGCCCTTCAACTATGTCAGGAACGGAGTCACGCGCGGTCAGCATCAGAATCGGTGTTCGGATCTTTTCGGCGCGCAATCGCTTGGCCATCTCATAGCCGCTGAGTTTCGGCATCATGATGTCGAGAATGATGACGTCGAACTCGTAGTCTTTCGCGAGAGCCAACCCCTCCGCCCCGTCACTGGCGCAAGTCACCGTATGACCTTCCTCGCTGAGACCTTTTCGCAGAAGGTCTACCATGCGAGTTTCGTCTTCCACAATCAGCAATCTCATGGTGAAAAGCCGGCTCGAACTGTCTCCAGTTTAGAGCGGCAAGGTGAAGGAAACCTGAAGAAATATTAACCGTGCGTTCACGCCCGCGTTATACCCGGTCTCTAGGATTCAGGTCATCAATCCACGGATGATAGTGATAAGAGACAGCGACTCTCGGCCACAAGGCCTGGTTTTTTCATGCCCCATCGTTGCGTTGTTCTCTTGTCCCAAGGAGCCGCGAAATGATG
>JASLEQ010000111.1 GCA_030151135.1 Candidatus Sulfotelmatobacter sp.
TCCAGCGCCTCTCGCAAGGGCGTAAACCAAAGCCCGAAGTACACAAGCTCCGCATACTTCAATCCAATGTGCTGCTTGAAATGCGCAACATCGCGTTCCAGACAAAGCGCCTCAAGTTCGCGGTGCGCTGCAATCAGCAAGGTCCCACCCGGCGTCTCATAACACCCGCGAGATTTGATTCCGACAAACCGGTTCTCGACGAGATCAATGCGCCCTACTGCATTGCGCGCACCAATCTCGTTCAACAACTCAACCAGGGACACTGGATCCATCTCCATCCCATTCACTGAAACCGGAATGCCCTGCACGAACCCGATGCTCACCTTCTCTTCTTTATCGGGTGCATCTTGCGGCGAGAGCGTGATCTGCCAGGTCGTCGGAAACGGCGCATTGGCGGCATCTTCCAGTTCGCCGCCTTCATGGCTGATGTGCCACAAATTACGGTCCCTGCTATGGATTTTCTCCCTCGAGGCCGCGACCGGGATCCCGTGCGCCTCCGCATAATCGAGGCAGTCCTCGCGCGACTTCAAGGTCCACTCACGCCAGGGCGCGATGATCTTCAACTCGGGAGCCAGCGCCTGATAGGTCAACTCGAAGCGAACCTGATCGTTTCCCTTGCCGGTGCAGCCATGAGCGACAGCCGTCGCTCCCTCGCGCAAAGCGACCTCCACCTGATGCTTTGCAATCACTGGACGCGCTAATGAAGTTCCGAGAAGATATTTATGCTCGTACACCGCTCCGGCCTTCAGGGCAGGGAAAACATAACCTGTCAGAAACTCTTCGCGCAGATCTTCCACGATCACTTTGCTCGCGCCAGTCTTGTACGCCTTCTCGACGACCGCCTCGATATCGTCCCCTTGCCCGACATCGCCGACCATCGCGATCACTTCATAGGAATAATTTTCCTTCAGCCACGGAATTATGATCGACGTGTCGAGTCCACCGGAATATGCAAGAACTACTTTTTCAGGCATGTGTGCTCCTTACGGGCAGACGCACCGCGCCGCCCAGCAATATATAAAGAATGGCTTTCTGAACGTGCAGGCGGTTTTCCGCTTGGTCAAAGATCACCGACTGCTCGCTATCCATGATTTCGTCGGTAACTTCTTCGCCGCGATGGGCTGGCAAGCAATGCATGAACACTGCGTGCGGTGCAGCTTCTCCCACCAATTTCTTGTTGACCTGATATGGCGGGAAAATCTCTGCCCGCTTCGCGGCTTCCTGCTCCTGCCCCATGCTGGCCCAGGCGTCGGTATAAATTGCATCCACGCCGGCGACGGCAGCGTGAGGATCCGTAAAAAATTCCAGTTTCGCCCCAGTCTGCTTACCGATTTTCTTTGCCTCTGCTACGATCTGCGGATTGCACGAATAGCCCTTCGGCGTCGCGATCCGAATGGATGATCCCAGGCAAGCGCAGGTCAACATCAAAGAATGCGCCACGTTGTTCCCGTCCCCGACATACGCGAGCGTGATCCCTTTCACTCCGCCAAAGTGCTCCTGCAGAGTAAAGTAATCCGCTAAAGCCTGGCATGGATGCTCCAGATCGCTCAACGCGTTGATCACCGGGATCGACGCGTATTCAGCCATCCCGGTGATTGTCTCGTGCGAGAACGTGCGCAGGACAATCACGTCCACCCAACGCTCGAGGTTATGCGCGATGTCGCTCAGCTTCTCGCGCGCATCCAGGCGGCCCTTCGATTGATCTACGAACATCGCCGTGCCGCCAAGGCTCACCATCCCCGACTCAAAAGTCAGACGCGTCCTGAGCGACGGCTTCTCGAAAAACATCACCATCTGTTTTCCTGCCAGCGCGCGTGAAAACACCGACGGCCGCGATTTCATCAATTCCGTCAGATGCAGTACAGCTTCTACTCCATGCGGACCCAGATCGCGCGTGGAAATCAGATCCGGACACCAGAAAACTCCAGGCAAAACCTGCGGCATTGTCCCTGGCTTGCCAAGTAATTGCGTGTTCAACGTTGAGTCCTCTTTCTCATTTGGACTCGCTTCACCTCGCCCGGATTCACAAACTAAGCGCAGGTCACTTCAGTCCCGCAATTCAACTTCGTCAAATAAAACTGCGGCAGAGCATCAGCTTCCGCCGCGGGCAAAATCCTGACCCGCCCCACTCCTTGTTTCAGCGCCTGCGTGCATGCGGCAAGTTTCGGCAACATCCCGCCGCTGATCACCGATCCAGCTGCCAGTGCCTGCGCCTCCTTCGTGTTGAGCCACGGAATCACCGCGCCTTCCGCATTCTTCACACCCGGCACGTCCGTCAGAAAAATCAGTGCATTCGCATGGCACGCGGACGCGCACGCCGCCGCCATCTCGTCCGCATTCACGTTGTAATACTCGCCATCCGCCCCCAGTGCCAGCGATGCGAGCACCGGAATGCCGCCCTGCTGCCACAAAGCCTCGATCCAGCAAGGTTCGGCAAAACAGATTTCGCCAACGTATCCCAGATCGTTTCCGTTGACCTGCTTGCGTCGCGCGCGAAATGTCATCCCATCGCCGCCGCAAAATCCAATGGCAGGCATGCCGGCAGCTTGAATGGCTGCTACCAGTTTCTTGTTCACCATCCCGCCAAGCACCATCAGTGCTACGTCCCGCGTCTCCGCGTCGGTCACGCGCAGGCCGTTTACGAACTCGCTGCTCTTGCCCAATTGCTTCAGGATGCGCGTCAACGCGCCTCCGCCCCCGTGGACCACGGCCACGCGATGCCCATCCTGCGCCAATTCGGCGACGGCCTTCGCGCATTTGCGCAG
This sequence comes from Candidatus Sulfotelmatobacter sp., assembly GCA_030151135.1. The sequence goes on from JASLEQ010000111.1 coordinate 2,766, forward strand.
AGTGTCCGCATCCTCAAGCGCGGCTCCTCCGATTTTGACCACAATCGTCATTGCAGCCCCTCTTCCTCGCCCCATCCATACATGAGGTTCATGTTTTGCACCGCCTGTCCTGCTGCGCCTTTTAGCAGGTTATCGATGCACGAAATCAGCACTAACCGCCGCCCGTCTTCCGCCAAACAGAACCCCAGGTCGCAATAATTCGTGTTGAGCGAAAATTGCACTTGGGGGAGCTTGGGTGTCTTGAAAACTCTCACCCACCGCTTGCCCTCGTAGAAAGTCTGAAAGCACGATTCGACCTCAAGCGCGCTCATCTCTCGATCCAGATGTACGTAAACTGTGGACAAGATACCCCGAGGAATCGGCAGCAGATGCGGAGTAAAAATAATCTCCTGATCTTCCAGCCCAAGCTGCTCCACTATCTCCCCGAGGTGTCGATGATTGAAAACGGCGTACGCGGACAGGTTATCGGCCACCGACACGAAGTGCGTCTTCGCCGTTGGTTCTTTGCCCGCCCCAGAGACGCCGGACTTCGAGTCGGAAATAATGCCACGGCTTCGGTCCACAACGCCCGCCTTCAATAGAGGAGCGAGAGCCAGGATGACCGATGTCGCGTAGCATCCTGGATTTGCCACCAGCCTCGCATTCGCAATGCATTCCGCATTCAGTTCCGGCAATCCGTAAATCGCGCGCATGGTCAGTTCATTGGCTGCGCGTTCATCAGCATCTTCGAAGCTGTAGATCGCCCGATGCCGCTCCTGTTTCAGTCGCCACGCGCCGCTGAGATCGATCACTCGAAGCCCTTGCCCGATGGCCTCCGGAACCAGCGACCGCGAAACCTCATGCGGCGTTGCAAGGAACAGTAATTCGACTCCCTGGCTCTTTATTGCTGACCACGAAAGTGGATGCAGCGGGTAACCGCCATTCCCGTACAGGGCAGGGAAGACGTCGGCGAGATCGCTGGGGCCGCCATTGTCCGCCGAGCGCCGCAGTAGCATCGGTTTCTCCATACGCGGATGTCGCAGGAGGATGCGCGTCAGCTCGAGTCCGGAATACCCGGTCGCGCCCATCACCGCCACTTTCCTTTTCGCCGGAATCATCCCAGCATTTCCTCTATCCGGCCGGCCAACGCCCTCGCCTCTTCTTTGTCGGGACATACAATCAGTATCGTGTCGTCCCCGGCAATCGTTCCCACTACCTCGCTCCAGTCGGTTTCATCCAGGGCTGCGGCCACGGGCTGAGCGCTTCCGACAATCGTCTTGATGACGAGCTGGTTCTGTGCCGTGCGAATGTCCAATACGAATTCCTTTACCAGGCGGGACACGGGCGGCAACGCCACCCCCGCGCCGTTTTCCCCTTGGGACAGCGAATATCCGCTCGACGTCTTACTCAGATTCAAATCGCGGATGTCTCTTGAAAGCGTCGCTTGTCCGACCTTGAATCCGCGCCTCCGCAAATGGCGCTGCAGGTCTTCCTGGCTCGCCACTGATCCGTGTTTCAGAACGTCCAGAACCGCTCGTTGTCGTAATGTTTTATTCATCATGAATATATATTCATAAAAGTGAATAAATATTTCCTATCTTAGGGGACTGACCCGAAATGTCAAGGGGTAATGTTCCCTGGCGCGAATTTCTCCGCAGGCTTCCACGACCGAAATTTCAGGAACCGTGGCATCCGTTCTTGCCGCTGCGCGAAGGTAATCGCAGGCTTTGGCCCCGCGCCCAGCCTTGGTAGACTACTTCGCGGTCAGGAAGCCACCTCGGAGACACAATGACCTCGAAGCCATCTTTGTTGGCGGAAGTAGTGGCTGAACTGTTAGGAACGTTCGTTCTGATTCTTTTCGGAAATGGCGTCGTTGCCATGGTCCTGCTGTTCCCTACAAGTAATCCCGGAGAGACCATTCACGGCGGGTTCACGAATATCACTCTCGGTTGGGGACTCGCCGTCACCATGGGCGTCTATATTGCCGGCAAGATCTCTGGCGCTCACTTGAATCCTGCGGTGACTCTGGCTCTTGCGGTGTTTCGAAAGTTTCCCTGGCGCAAAGTGATTCCGTATTCTGTCGCTCAAACTATGGGAGCGTTTCTGGCAGCCGCCCTCGTCTATTGGAATTACCTTCCCGCATTCCGCCAGACCGATCCTCTGCTCGAAAAGACCGCAGGTGTCTTCACCACCTTCCCCGCATTCCCCGGACAGCCGCAAGCCGGCTTTCTCGATCAGTTGATCGGCACCGCACTGCTTGTCCTTCTAGTCCTCGCCATCACCGATGAATTCAACGCTCCGCCGGGTGCGAATCTGGCTCCCCTGATGATCGGCCTGATCGTGGTGGCGATCGGCATGAGCTTTGGCGGCATGCACGGATATGCTATTAACCCCGCGCGCGATTTCGGCCCGCGTCTTTTCACCGTCGTCGCCGGCTTTCGCAACAACGGTCTTACCGATGGAACCCACGTCTGGTGGATCCCAATCGTAGCTCCTTTAATAGGAGGTTTGATCGGCGCAGCGACCTACGATTTCGCCATCCGCCGTTTTCTGAAACAGTAAGAGACGACATTCCGCTAAAGCGCGCATGCGAAAGTCGCATGCCAACGGCCGACAGTCGGCGCTATATGAAAGCCCGGCCCGGGAGTGCCGCAATAAGATGTTAAAAAGCACCTGAGTCTCGAAGGATCGCTACATCTCCAGGAGGCATCGTGAATTACGTTCTCGCTCTTGATCAGGGCACAACCAGCTCCCGCGCCCTTCTTTTCGATAAAGAAGGATCCATCCGCGCCTCAGCCCAGTGGGAATTCGATCAGATCTTTCCTCAACCGGGATGGGTCGAGCACAATCCCGAACAGATCGCCTCCTCGCAAATCGCCGTTGCCATCGAGGCTCTCACTCGGGCTGGCGCTCAGCCGTCAGACATTGCCGCGATCGGCATTGCCAACCAGCGCGAGACAACAATCGTATGGAACCGCGAGTCTGGACAGCCGATCTACAACGCCATCGTTTGGCAAGATCGCCGCACCGCCGGTTTCTGCGAACAACTTCGTCATGACGGTCACGCCCCACTTATTCAGCAGCGCACTGGGCTGCTCATAGATGCTTATTTTTCTTCCACCAAAATTGCTTGGATGCTCGAGAACGTCCCGGGCGCCCGCGCTCTGGCCGACGCGGGAAAGCTCGCCTTCGGAACCGTCGATAGCTGGCTCGTTTGGAAATTAACGCATGGCAAGGTTCATGCGACCGATATCAGCAATGCCTCCCGCACGATGCTGTTCAATATCCATCAATGCGTGTGGGACCAGGATCTATTGGATTTGTTTCGTATCCCACGATCGATGATGCCCGAGGTCCGTTCCTGCAGCCAGCTTTACAGCGAATCAGAAATTGAAGGAATCAATGGAATTCCGATCGCAGGCATCGCCGGTGATCAACAAGCGGCACTCTTCGGACAGCGATGTCACCGCCCCGGCATGACCAAAAATACTTATGGCACCGGTTGCTTCATGCTGCAGAACACGGGAACGCGCGCAGTGCCCTCGAAGAACCAACTGGTGACCACCATCGCTTGGAAGATTAGAGACAAAGTCGAGTATGCACTCGAAGGAAGCGTCTTTATCGGCGGTGCAGTCGTGCAGTGGTTGCGAGATGGTCTCGGCCTCATTCGCAAGTCGGAGGAGGTGGAAGCTTTAGCTAGTTCCGTTCCCGACAACGGTGGAGTCTACCTCGTCCCCGCGTTCGTCGGGCTCGGCGCGCCGCACTGGGATTCCTTCGCGCGCGGTTCCATTTTCGGGCTCACGCGCGGTACTACTGCCGGTCATCTTGCACGAGCCGCCGTCGAAAGCATCGCCTATCAGGTGGCCGATCTGCTTGACGCCATGCGCGCTGACTCCGGCGACGCGGTCAGCGAGTTGAGAGTCGACGGTGGCGCTGCGGCCAATGACGCACTCATGCAATTCCAGGCCGACATCCTTGGCGTTCCCGTCGTCCGTCCCGCCGTAATCGAGACGACCGCCTTCGGCGCTGCATACCTCGCAGGGCTCGCGGTAGGATTTTGGAAGCACGATTCGTCCCTCGAATCCCTTTCTGGTCGACGCTTCGAACCAAAGATGCCGCAATCGCAGGCACGCACCTTGCGCAGTCGATGGAACGAAGCTGTTTCGCGATCGAAGAAATGGGAGCAATAGCGCTCCTATAAACAGGATGCCCCAACTCGCCCTGTTTGCGAAAACTGGGGCTTTCAGCGGAAGTGGGAATCGGCCTCACCGTGAAATAACCAGTCGCGAGCTTAAGGCTCGATCCAGAACACCCCGCCCTTGCTGATCGCAGGCAGCGTGAACGTGACATCGTCGCCGCTCTGCAAACCCTGGACGGGTTGCACCTGCCCCATGAACGGCAGGAAGAATCCCTTTCCGCTGGATTTCGAGGACACCATCACCTTGACTCCGGTCTGCGGCGTCTGAATCGGATTAGATCCGCCCTTCAGCCCAGCAAAATTCGCAAAGAAGCAGTTGATGTGCCCATCCGCAGTCCGCGAAATAGAAGTCGCCACGTGCGGGCCTGCCTCGATCCGGACAGCTTCTCCACCCTGCAGGTTCGAGAGGAATTCTTTCTGCGACTCGGGTGATGCGTTCTCGAAATCTTTTTCCAGGGAGGCGCTATATGCCCTGCCCGGACACTCCGGCATTCGCACAACGTTCTTCGCATCTCCCAACTCGGTCACGTCGGTTCCGGTGATAATCACTCTCTTTCCCGCGGCGGCGAAATCCTTCAACGATTGCTGCTCGCTCTCACCCAGCACCCGCACATCCGGCAACACCAGCGTCTTCCCCCGGAATTCCGCCATCGTCCGCGGCGTTACGATCTGAAATTCAATGTGCTTCTGCATCAGCAAAATCAGAATCCCGCGGTATGACGCCAGAAACTCCTCTGCATGAAAATTCCTTGTCGCGGGCGAGAAATAAACGCCAATCGGATCAATGGGCGCCCTCGGCAAATAGAACGTTTTCTCGTTTGCCTGAATCCAGTCAAAAATCTTCTTCCGCGTGGGCAGGTCATTCGATCCCGCCATGGAATGTCCCGGCGCGTCCCAAAAATTCGCGCCATCCATCACCTGCGACATCGCAAGATTCATCATCGCCTCGCGCTTGTCGACAACCTTATCTCCATCCCACGAGTAATTCAGGATCCACGTCGCCTTCCCCTCCGCAAACGCTCGGAATGTGTGCATCCCGACTTGGTAGCGGAACCAGTCCAGCGGCGTGCGCCCGGATGCCATATGCTCGCCATTGCCAAACTCGTATTCATGCGCAATCGCATCGACCACCGGATATAGGCTGTACACATCCGACCCCACCCGCACTGCCTCTTCCTCAATTCCCGGATAGATTTCCGGAATCGTCTTGATCTGCGGATTCACCGCCTTCGCCGTGTGATCGATTTCACTCAAGAAATCTGTGATCGTCTGAATCCTGAAATCGACCCACTTCTGAAATCCCGGATCAGAAAAATCGCCGATCTTCACATCATGCTTCGCATCCAAGCCGGTCTTCTGCTTGAACGCCGCTACCGTGTAGTCATCGAAACTCGCCCAGGAATTCTCCCAACCTTCGAAGTGCGTCATCCAATAAGGGATATCGATATAAATTCCATCGATCCCCGTTTGCGCGATCTGCCGCACGCGCTCCATGTAAGTCTTTCGCCATTCCGCTGCATACGGACTCACCCACACATCCTCATCGCCCGGCCGAATCCAGAATGCCGTCCCTCCGCCAAAAACCGCCGGCTCGCCGGTAATCTTCCGCTGTAACCAATCCGGATGGTCCTTCGCCAGCGTATGCGGAACTTTATCTCCGTGCGCGGTGATGCACTCCGTTCCAGCGATGTACACGAACGCGTGATTCCCGGCCTTGTGAGCCGCCTCCGCCACATCGTGAATCGCCTTCAGCTTCGCCGCCGGATCCAGAAAGCTCTCGTATCGTCCCGGAATGTCGTTGTCTACCTCAATCCCGGCTACATTGCTTTCTGTCGCCTTCCTCACGATTTCGGCCGCGTCGCCACCTTTCAGCCCATACGCGCCGATCCGCACGTAATTCGTCCAGTTCTGCTTCTCGGAATTCGGCGCAGCCACTAACCCCGCTGCAAAAATCAGTAAAAGTGCAAATCCCAATTTGATTTTCATCTTGGATCCTGTTTTTCCTGGTTGTCTTTCAGGCATTCTGCCCGCTTGCCGTTCTCATCCAGACCACGGTCTCCCGCAACCGCGGGTACCCGCCTCAAATCGCATTGATAGAAGTTATTTGTAGGAATCTGTCCCAGCAGCGGCCGCGCAGAAAGTTGAGGAGCGATCACCCCACTCGACTTCAGAAACCATCTTCAGCTCACGTGCAGCCGGCCCTCATCGAGGCGCGCCCGCTCCAACGGACGGGGGTAAACTTCGCACTGGCGAGACCTCCAGAGGCTCCCTGAACTCGAAATCGTCAGAACTCGAAGCGCAATCCAAACTGGAACGCTCTCGGTGTCTCCCCAGTCGCATCTCCCGTAATGGTTCCGAACAAAGGATCGCCCACCCCGGAATTCGGCTGTCCAAAGCGCGGGTGATTGAAGAAGTTGAACATCTCCGCACGCACTTCGATGCGCATCCCTTCTTTCGGCACAAACGACTTGTAAATATTTGCGTCCACGTTATGCACTCCATCCACGCGCAGCGCGGAAAAATACCGGGGTGCATTGCCGGGTGTCTGATCGCCAGGATCGGCGAAGCATCCCGGATTGAGATAGGTCAGATAGTTTGCGGTGTTCCCCGCGTTTTGCCAGTCCAACGCCACTGCGTGCATGCTGGTCCCGGTCGTCAGTTGCGAGCATACGACGTTCGGACGTTGATTCCCATTGGCGAGACGCGCGGTCGCCATACCGATCGCCATCGGTTGGCCAGTCTGTTCCGTAATAATGCTGGCAATTGACCAACCGCCGATGACCGCGTCCAGTGCGCGGTTCATGTTGCCGCCAATCCACTGCTTGCGTCCCACGGGCAGATCCACTACAACGGCCATCGCCAACCGCTGCGGCGTATCGTTCGCTCCAATGCTGTGCTCCGCCGACAGTCGATCCAGTTGTTGCGGAAGTCCCACGCCCAAGGTTCCCACCCAGTTGTTTCTGCCCGCCGAAGAATAATCCGTTTCCTTCGATATCGAGTAGCTGCCTTCGAAACTGATGTGGTGGGTCGTGCGCTTCTGGAACCGGATCTGCAACGCGTTGTACCAGGAGTTTGCCGATTCCAGCATCAGTCCTTCGAAATCCCCTGCGAATTGTGGATAGTTGTTCAGCAAATACGACAATGGCAGCGTCGGGCTGCCATAGTTCGAATTCACCTCGTTGAAGCAGGGATGGGTAGCCGTCGCCGTGCAAGGCGCGTTGAACATCGAGTAGAACGGGTTTCCTACCTGCGTCGCCAGAAGATTGCTCACGCAGCTGTCCGCTTGGCATGACGGATCCGTCGGAGTGACGGCGTTCCTGACCTGTCCCAGCAAAGGCGAAGGAATATAGGCCCGGTTGTTTGTGCCAGCCCATGGAAGGTGCGTGCTTCGGTTCGCAGAGTAATCCGCCCCCAGTACGATCTGGCTCGGCAATAGCCGCTCAATTCCCAGGTTCCATTGGTAAAGCTCGGCATCCCGCGCGGCCGTCGTGCCCAGATCGTTAGCATCCTGATAACCCCAAACCGCGTACTGTCCATATTTCCGGCCCTGCGGTCCTTGAAAACCTGTCGGAAACGGGTTTTCCAGCGTCGCGGATTGCGTCGCGAAATTGTCATTGGTAAAGAAGACGTTCGCAGTTTGACGGAACGCCGCTCCGGGATACTGGAAGTTCGTCGCCGGACTCATCCCGTAGTAAATTCCCGCCCCGCCTCGTATCACCGTCCCCGGATCCAGTTGATAGGAAAATCCGATTCTTGGGCCAATGTCTCTTCGGTATGTCGGAACCGTTCTCATGCTCGACGTCGCAAATTGCGTGGTGCCGAGGAGTTCTTTCGACGCTGGAATATTCACTCCATAACCTTGCAGGATACCTTGGGTACTGAGTGTGCCCGCTCCTGCAGTGGCCGGTATCGTGTTCAGCGGAAGATTGACGCCGCTGTCGGCCGTGAAGTTGCTGAATTGGATTTGATTGTTCCGCGATGTGTAAGGCGAGCTCCACTGATAGCGCAATCCAAGATTGATCGTCAGCTTCGAATTCACTTTCCAGTCGTCCTGCACATAGAACCCAGTCTCCAGCGAACGATTGGCCACTGAAGGAGTCACCACCAGATTGCTCGTGCCGTTCACATTGTCGCCATAGCCGAATGCCAGGCTGGCGAAAGGATTTCCGGTCGAGTTCCCGCTCGGATCTGTGTTGCTGTTCGGATTCGGCGAGGTCGTAAAATCCGTGAACGTAAACTGCCCGGTCGGATAATTCGGCTGCCAGAAATTGTTATAGAAGATTCTCTGCTCGCCACCGATCTTGATCAGATGCGTCCCTTTCGAAATGACCAACTGCGACGAGTAACTGACCAGAGTGTGCCCAAACGTCGTGTTAATGCAGCACTGATCGTACAGGTTGTTCCACGGTAGCGCCCCTTGCATGTTGAAGGTGGGCATCTTGTCGATTCCGTTCGCCGATTCGAACACCGAGGGTAATCCCGGCGTGCCGGAAGGCAATGAGGCATTGAAGCTCGAGATCGTCGGAATACCGGGCAACGACAATTCGTGCACGCGATCGAGCGATATGCGGTTGGTCCAGACGATACGGGGGTTAAATGTCCGGTTGTATTCCAGTGACGCGTTCTGCGCCACGGTCACGCCGCTCTTGATTCCGTCGTTGTCGAATCCGTCGCCCAAAGTCAGCGGAGTTGTGTAGTTGTTCCATCCCCGGCTGTAACGGCCATTGATGCGGTTCTTATCATTGAACTGGTGATCGATCTTGATGTCGAACTGATAGTCGGGAGCATTGCTCGTTGTCGTGTAGTTATAGTTGTTGAACTCGTTCGCATTGCTCGGCTTCGGAAACAGATTCAGTACCGCAAGCCCAATAGGATTGATTTTGCCTGCAGGAATTACATTCGCAGCCCCGATCGCCTGTCCACCGCAGTTAAAGCCGACTTGCGGTCTCGTCACATTGAGCGCCGTCCCGCAATTCACCGTCGGATCGTAAATGTTTTGCGGTAGCCCGGTCCCGGGATTCGTATCTGCTGAAAAGTCTCCTTGCCTCTCCGCCAGCGTGGGCACGGTAGCCACTCCGCTCTGCGAACTGGCAGAACTCACTTTTTCGAAATCCACGAAGAAGAAGGTCTTGTTCTTCCGGATCGGCCCGCCCAGCGAAAAACCTCCCTGATCGCGCCGGCTGTCTGGTTTCGGATTGGGCGCCGGGTTGAAGAAGTCGCGCGCATCCAGGCTCGCGCGCTGCAGGAAGTACCAACCGCTCCCGTGGAACTGGTCCGTCCCGCTCTTCATCACCATATTCACAACCGTACCGCCGTTATTGCCGAACTCCGCCGAGAAGCTGTTGTTCTGCACCTTCATTTCCTGCAGACCCTCGACCAGCGGTTCGTAATAAACGTTGGAGTTTCCTCCTTCGCCCTGTTCGGGAGCGCTCAGCAGGGCGCCGTCAAGCCTTATCTCTGCCGTCGCATTCCGTTGTCCGTTCGAGGTGAAGTTGGTCCCGCTGGGATAGTTGTCCGAGGTGCCCGACCCCGCAACCTCCGTAACTCCTGCCGCCAGGAACGTCAGGCCAAAAAAATCGCGGTTCGCGAGCGGAAGTTCGTGCACATACTCACTGGTCACTTCCGTGCCCAGCGTTGCGCTTTCGGTATCGAGCAACGGGGCTGTCGTCGTGACCTCCATGGTCTCGCTTACGCTCAGGGGGTGGAGTTCGAAATCGACCGTCGTCTGCTGGTCGACCTGCAACACCACGTTGGTCTTCTCTGAAACCCGGAAGCCCGTCATTTGCGTCCGGACCGTGTATACGGCCGGACGTAGCCCGGTGAAGAAGTACTCGCCGTGTTCGTTGCTTTGTGCGGTTTGCGCAATGCCGGTGGCGTCGTTCGAGATGGTCACGGTCGCATTCACCACCACCGCCCCGCTCTGATCGGTGACGCGGCCCCGGATCTGCGCCGCATACGATCCCTGTCCCCGTGCGGTATTGGCGCAAACCAATCCAATCAGAAAGAGCAAACTAACCGACGCAAACCACCTTGTAGGGCGTTGGCAGACACGCATTCCAGCCTCCTGCAAACTGTCTTTCATATCATTACGAACAAAAACTATTACTTTCGTTTATGGCGAAAGTCAAGACAATTCGTAGCCAAAACGCAAACGAAGAGTCACGATCCACAGGGTTATCCGGCTCTCTTCCGTTTCATTGCTACTTGTTTCGAAGGCTTTCGTGCCGTACTCTAGTTTGCTGCCCTATAAAGGATGAATCGCCATGCCCCGGCCAAGAGCTTTCCGCTGTCTTCCGCTGTTTACTTTGTTGTGTCTTTCCTCGCTCGCCTCAGCCGCGGACCTCGTCACTAGTGACACGCATGCCGGAACGATCACACTTTCCAATCAGCAAATTTCTGCGTCATGGTCTATCAAAGATGGAAGGCTTCGCTGGCAGAGTCTGGGCAACAATTTTACTGGAGTGACTCTGCCCCTTACCGCGAGCGCGTTCGCTCTCGTGCCTAAAGAAGGCGCGCTCCTCGCGTCTTCTGACTTCAAGATCGTGGGCGATCCCATTCTGGAAGACATTCCCACTCCGACCGCCTCTTCCCGAGCGGCGGACAAGCTCCACGGACGCCAGATTCGTATCGAGCTACAGGATCCATCTGGAGAACTTCACGTCACCTGGAAGGCATTGCTGCGCGAAGACTCGAATTACGTTCGCCAGGTGGTCACCATCCATGCAGGCCAGCAGCCTGCCGCCCTGGCGCAAATCCTTCTCGTCGATGCAGTCTTGCCTGGCGCTTCCGTCTCGGGCCACTCCAAAGGGTCGCCCGTAAGCGCGTCGACCTGGTTCGTCGGCTTCGAGCATCCCCTTTCAGAATGCCGCGTCCGCGACGATCGCGCGTCCTGCTGGCTCTCCCGCGAGCTTCCCATCCAGGCCGGCCAGAGCGTCATGTATTCAGCCGTCTTCGGCGTGACTCATCCCGGACAGCTCCGCCGTGACTTCCTCCACTACATCGAACTTGAGCGCGCTCACCCTTATCGCACCTTCCTGCACTACAACACCTGGTACGACTTGGGATACCACGATCGCTACAACGAGCAGCAACTCATTAGTTCCATGCGCGGATTTGGCGAGCAGCTCGAAAAGCAGCGCGGAGTAAAACTCGACAGCTTCATGCTCGATGACGGCTGGGACGATCCCACCACGCTGTGGAACTTCAATCCCGGATTTCCGGACGGCCTGACCAACGTTGCGAAGGTCGCTGCCGGTTACGGTGCGGCGCCCGGCATCTGGTTCTCTCCCTGGGGCGGATACGATAAGCCCAAGGAGCAGCGCCTGGCTTCAGCCCGCGCCCGCGGATTCGAAACCAACGAAGGCGGCTTTGCCCTGTCAGGCCCGAAATACTATCGCTACTTCCGTGATGCCTGCTTCCAGATGATCGACAAGTACGGCGTGAACCAATTCAAGTTCGACGGTACCGGCAACGCCAATGAAGTAATCCCAGGCAGCGAGTTCGACAGCGACTTCGATGCCGCCATTCATCTCATCGGCGAATTACGCGAGAAGAAGCCGGATATCTACATCAATCTAACGACCGGCACCTATCCCTCGCCCTTCTGGTTGCTCTATGCCGACTCCATCTGGCGCGGTGGTGAAGATCACAGTTTCGCGGGCGTCGGTACAAACCGCCAGCGCTGGATCACTTATCGCGACGCGCAAACCTACCATCATGTCGTCGAAGAAGGTCCCCTCTTTCCACTCAATTCGCTGATGCTGCATGGCATGATCTATGCGCGCGACGCCGAGCGCCTGAGCAGCGATCCCGGCCATGATTTCCCCGATGAAGTCCACTCCTATTTCGGAACGGGAACACAGCTGCAAGAGATGTACATCACGCCTTCGCTCCTCAGCGCACCCGATTGGGACGTGCTAGCCGAAGCCGCCAAATGGTCGCGAGCCAATGCTGAAATTTTAAAGGACACGCACTGGATCGGTGGCGACCCTTCCCGCCTCGAGGTTTACGGATGGGCCGCCTGGACACCCCGCAAAGCAATCCTCACTCTCCGCAATCCAAGCGATAAGCCGCAATCGTTTACTGCCACTCTCGCCTCGCTTCTGGAATTACCAGACAAGGCGAAAAGGACACTCGCCGTGAGCACTCCTTGGATATCCTTTGCGCAAAAGCAAGAAACACACCTGTCAGTACAGGACCGTCGTACCTTCCAATTGCAACCATTCCAGGTGCTGACGATGGAGCTGACCCCGGAATAGCGCTTCTCACCTGCCGCTGCCGTCTCGGCTGCCGCGTTGCATGAAGTTTGAATCTGTTCCTTGCCCGTACAACAGGTTTGCATACCAACAGCCATGAACCTCACCATCAACTCTGGCATCATATGGGAAGCAAGTTCCTCCCATGAAAGCCGCTATCCTTTCTTCTCCCGCTCCGGTCTCAAACCGTCCACTTCAGATTTTGGATGTCGCCGATCCACGTGTTCGCTCCGGCAACGTGTTGCTGCGCGTGCGAGCGTGTGGCGTGTGCCGCACCGACCTGCATATCGTCGAAGGCGAACTTCCTCCTAAACAGTTGCGCCTCATTCCCGGTCACCAGATTGTGGGCGAGGTCGTGGATGGCGCCGGCCACGGTTTTCCACACGGCACCCGCGTGGGCGTCTCGTGGCTCGGCGGCACCGATGGTACTTGCTCGTACTGCCAGAAGGGATTCGAAAACCTCTGCGACTCGCCAACTTTCACCGGATATACCATTGCCGGCGGCTATAGCGAGTTCGCCTTCGCCCGTGCCGACTTTGTGTTTCCGCTTCCCGACAAGCTTGACGATCTGCACGCCGCGCCTTTGCTGTGCGCAGGCATCATCGGTTTTCGCAGCTTGCGCGTGGCAGGCGTCGAGCAAGGCGAACGTGTCGGGCTGTTCGGCTTCGGTGCGTCCGCACATCTTGCCATCGCGGTCCTGCAGGCCTGGAAGTGTGAGGTGTATGTTTCCACGCGAGGCCAGTCGCATCGCGCCCTTGCCGAGTCATTAGGCGCGACCTGGGTTGGCAACGAGACTGAGAAGCCGCCAGTGGAACTCGATCGTGCCGTCACGTTCGCGCCTAGTGGCGACGTGGTCGTCGCCGCGCTATCCAGCTTGCGCAAGGGAGGCGTGGTCGCGGTCAATGCTATTCATCTCGACCGCATTCCTCAATTTGATTACGACACGTTGTTGTGGGGCGAGCGCCAGATCCGCAGCGTCGCCAACATGACCCGCGCAGACGCCCGCGACTTCCTCGCGCTGGCCGCGCAGATCGGATTGCGTCCTAAGGTGACCGTCTTCTCGCTCGATCAGGCGAATGAGGCCTTGCTTGCCGTCAAGAATGACGCAATCGATGGCGCGGCGGTCATTGTCCCGTAAGTGCTTGATTCTTCAACTATGAAAATTTTATATATGTTCCTGCGGGAACACTTTTAGTACTAAAATGTACATACAAATAAGTACTTCATTGGTTAAATACAGCCATTTCAGCGTGTTAGCCGGGGCGGGGGGGCTTCCTTTTGGATTACGATCGCGAGTTTCCCGGTAGCGATCGTTCCGTGGCTGATCCCGCGGCCCCAGTCCCCGACACAGCTCCTTATGGCATGGTCGCATACTCGGCCTCGGCAACTTGCAGCAGAGGCACATCGGGATCAGCGTCTTTCCAGCGATTGAGAAACTCCTCATAAGAGCGTTTCGCCTTCGCCCTGTCGCCGCCGGCGGAATACGCTCTTCCCATTTGCAGATAGGCGAGGGCGCCAAAGGGATCATTCGCAGCGATTCCACGGTGGTCGGCAATCTTCTGAAATTCTGCGGCGGCTTCTGTCCAGCGATGCGCAGCGAGATATGCGTTTCCACGCAGGTAAACTGCTCCCAGCCGGCTCCACCCTGAAAATCCCAATTCGTAACGCGTCGCAGGCTGAAGCAGCGTGATCGCCTGCGCCGGATCAGCATGATTCAGCGCAATTACGGCTCGGATAGAGGGAGCCCATTCGAGCTGGACCCTCGTCGAATCTGGAAAGCGTTTGGCAATTTCATCGGCTAAGGCCTGCGCCCGCGCATCTTCGCCAGCCAAAGCCAGACTCAACGCCGCTACGTAGACGACGTCTCGCGCTTTAGAAAGCGCAAGCGCCGAATCGGCATATCGTCGAGCGTCCGGTTTGTTTCCGGCAAGAGATTCCCATAACGATTGATTGGCGTCGAAGACCGCGGCAAGTCCTTTGCGCTGCCTGCGCATCGCAGATTCCCGGGCGCGGCTGGAGAGATCGCGGGATTGCTTCATATGCCCGTAATAAGCCGCAGTTTCAGCTTCCATCTCAAGCGCCAAGTGTTCTGCCGACGGATTTCCGGACGCCCACTTCAGCTGAGTTTGCATATCCGCCGTCTTTCCCTCCAGGAAGTCCAGTAAATAAATCCTGAGGTGGAGATCGGACGAATCGATCTGCCTGGCATGGAGGTCGTTGATCGCGTTGCGGGCATCGGGGAGCCGGTCGAGCTGGATGTAGTTCTCGACCAGATTGGTGTAGTTCACCGTGCGTGCGGGATCGAGCCGGATCGCTTCTCTGATTTCGGCCAGAGACTTTTCGTAATCTCCCAGTTCGGTATACAAGACCCACAGCCGCAGGTGAGTGCCGGAGTAGCGAGGGTAGGTCTCTGCCGCAAGCTCGTAGACTTGCCGGGCTTTTTCCAGGTCTCCGGTAACGTAGTGATAGTAAGTGGATTCGATATAGAACTTCTCGGGCTGGCTGAGTCGCGAGCGGAGGTCGTAGGCACGCTTTATGTTCTCTGCTGCAAGTTCGCGTTCCCACAAACTGTAGTACGCAGAACCCATCACGGCGTAAGCCATCGCGAAGTCCGGATCGAGTTGGATCGCCCGCTGGAAGAACGGAACGGCATCGTTAAATTGGTCTCTCCCAACCATCATCTTTCGTCCCAAGGTGTAAGCCTGCAATGCGTCCAGGGACGACGTGGTGGCCTCTTCCAGGGGAGTGCCAAACTTCTCCACGGTGCTGAGTGACTCGCCGAGTTTTCCGCGCACTTTCACCGCGGCCTGATCCAGCGCCGCCAGCGTCTTTTCCTTGCTCGCGGCCGTTTCCTGCTCCTGCGCCAGCACATCGCCAGTGCGGCAGTTCACCGCGCGCAGTCCCAGAACGTACTCGCTGCCAAGGCTGGCGATGGATCCATCTAAAACTGCAGCGGCGCCGGTTCTCTGGCAGACTTCGCGTCCGATCTCTGGAGTGAGCTTCTGATCGGACGATTTCCCCATTAACGCAAGCGTTTGCCGGATACGGTCCTCCGAAATCTGGCTTACGAATGGCGACTGATCCAGCTCCACGGACAGGCCTTGGCGAAGCGTGCCATCGAAGACGGAATCGCCAGTTGTGTTTTCGAAGTCGGCGATCACCAGCGTCACTTTATCGGCAAGAACCGGCTCGCGATGCAACAAGAACCAGGTCGCGCCGGACGCAATAGCCACCGCAAGAGCAACTATGCCCACAATCCATCCCCAGGGTCTGGTTTCCTGAACACTGACCTGCACTTTGGAGTGCTGCGCGGCAATGATGCTGACTGGCTGCTGGGGAACAAGACGCACTTCCTCGGCGAAGCGATAGCCACG
>JASLEQ010000153.1 GCA_030151135.1 Candidatus Sulfotelmatobacter sp.
TTTGACATCTACACTCTTTATCAGCATCTCCAACTGGAGCGGCTACGACGTCGGCTGGGCGAGAGTGATCAGCTGTTTCATCTCATTACCGACAGCGTTGCGGACATGATCGCCGTTGTAGATCGAAGTGGTCAACGCATCTATAACAGTCCTTCGTACGAGAAGGTACTCGGATATTCCACGGAAGAACTGGGGCATACGTCAGCTTTAGAGCAGGTGCATCCGGATGACCGCGGCCGTGTGACGGACGCCGCAAAAAAGGCCTATACCCATGGTTGTGGGCAATGCCTCGAATACCGTATACGGCACAAGGATGGATCGTGGCGGATTTTGGAATCGCGGTCGAGTGTAATCCCGAACACTAGCGCCCCCGAGCAGTCTTTGGTGATCGTGAGCCGCGATATCACTGGGAGAAGACAAGCCGAAGCGCTGCTAGAGCATCGCGCCCTGCACGACGAACTAACCAATCTCCCGAATCGAACTCTTTTTCTCGACCGGTTGCACCGAGCCATTGGGGTTTCGCAGAAGCATCCTGACTTCAAGTTCGCGGTGTTCCTTATTGATATCGACGAATTCAAAGTTTTCAATGACAGCTTGGGATACCTTGCGGGAGACGAATTACTCATCCAAATTGCGCGCCGAGTGACGTCCAGTGTTCGTTGCAGTGATACGGTGACGCATCAGAAAACCCAATCGGCGGAGAGGCTCAATTCTGAGGATGCGGTGGCGCGCCCCGGAGGAGACGAATTCGCACTTCTCGCTTGTGAACTTCACCATCCCAGCGACGCGATTCGGGTAGCGAACAGGCTGCAAGAGCGGCTGGCGCAACCCTTATCGGTGGGGGGCCAGGAGATCACGATAAGCGCAAGCATCGGTGTGGTCTTTGGCGGCGATGGCAGCACTGATGCCAAAGACGTACTTCGAAATGCCGAGATTGCCATGTATCGGGCCAAGCGTGCAGGGAAGGCTCGATTCGAGGTCTTTGATAGCTCAATGCAAGCGGAGGCGATGAGGCGTTTGCAACTTGAGACCGACTTGCGCAAGGCCGTGGAAAAGGACGAGTTCGCTGTCTACTACCAGCCCATCATTGCTCTTAAGACTGGGGAAATCGTTTCGGTTGAGGCATTAAGCCGATGGGAGCGCTCCAGTGGCACAGTGCAGCCGGCGGAGTTCATTCCTGTGGCGGAAGAGACGGGAATCATTCTCGAAATCAACCGGCGATTATTGCAGGAAGCGTGCCAGCAGGTACGGCGCTGGCAGGCAGGGTTTCCTGGGAACGGCGCGTTGCGCCTCAACGTCAACGTCACGGCAAGGCAACTTGGACAGGCTGATCTGGCGGTTCAGACCGCCGAGGTGCTTCGCGATACCGGTTTGTCGGCGTCCTCGTTAGAAATGGAAATCACGGAAGGAATTGCCATGCTCGAAACCGGATGTTTTTCGGAGGTGCTTTCGCAGATCAGCGAACTCGGAATCCGGCTCGGTATCGACGATTTCGGGACGGGATATTCGTCGCTGGGTCGGCTTCATAAATGTCCGGTAGACAGTTTGAAAATCGACCGCAGTTTCGTGTTCAACATGGACTTGGATGAGGACAGCCGTGAGATTGTACGCGTCATCATTGTTCTCGCCCACAACTTGGGCCTGAAAGTCACAGCTGAGGGAATTGAGAACGCGGAACAAATGCGAATTCTGACCGAGTTGGGTTGTGATTATGGACAGGGGTATTACTTCTCGCGACCGGTCGCAGCCGAACAGATGGAAGAAAAGTTCTGCGCCAAAGTCCTTCAATAAATGAAGAAGGGATAATCCGGCGCGGGACAAGCGTCTTCTGACACGGTAAACGAATTCGAAAAGACAAGTCGTCAGACTGATGCCATCTCCAGCTGCGAAGCCTTCCCCGCGGGTGATCCTAGAAGACCTCTGAAGAGCCTTGAGCCCGATTGGCCGTGCAGAGGCGGCGATCGTCCAATAATGAACAGTGAAACAAGCAATCGAACACCTCGGGGGATAGCCGAGCCCCCATCACCCCATCCATGTAGCTGAATTTCTATGACTTACGGGGCCCTCGAAATGGCGCCCCAATTGCCCTTTCTAGAGTGATGGATATCGCCCGGCCTGAATTTAAACAACGAAAACGCAGGAGGCAGATTGTACTGATTGCCGCGGTGGGGATTGTGGTCGCGATCTTAACGGCCGCAGTGTACCGCCTGAAACCAGCCGCACCCACCGTAGAGCGCGGAACCGTGTGGACGGATACGGTAAGACGCGGGTCGATGCTGCGGCAGGTACGTGGAATTGGTTCGCTCGTGCCTTCGCAGGAATCTGTCTTGCAGATTCCCGCCGAAAGTGAGGCGACGGTTCTGCGCATTCGAATGCTGCCAGGATCGCTGGTGAAGGTTGACACGATTCTGTTGGACATGAGCAATCCTCAGGTGGAACAGGCGGCGGTGGATGCAGATCTCCAATGGAAGGCAGCGCAAGCGGAGTATCAGAGCCAGCGGATGAAGTTGGAAAGCGACCTGATGAACCAGAAGGCTGGCGCTGCGACAGTCAAAGCGGATTACAACCAATCACAACTTCAGTCACAAACGGACATATCTCTATATGACTTGGGGGTGATTTCAGGTCTCGCTTATAGAGCCTCAAAGAGCAAGGCGGACGAGCTTACGATCAGGAACAATCTGGAAGATCAGCGGCTGCAAAGCACGCAAAAGTCAATCGATGCCCAACTAGCTGAATTGCAGGCCAAGGTTGACCAGATGCGAGTATTGGCCGAGTTGAAGCGGAAACAGTTGGACGAACTGAAGGTACGGGCGGGCATTGAAGGAGTCCTGGTGGAGTTGCCCTTGCATGTCGGCCAGCATGTCACTCCGGGGACTATGCTCGCCAAAGTTGTGCAGCCCAACCACTTAATGGCCGAATTGAAGGTGGCCGAGACTCAGGCGCGCGATGTGCAGATCGGAGAGCCCGCTTCCGTCGACACCCATAATGGCGTGATTTCAGGGACCGTTATGCGGGTAGATCCCAGCGTACAAAACGGAACGGTTACCGTCGACGTCAAACTTACAGGAGAATTGCCGAGGGGTGCGCGACCGGATCTGAGTGTTGATGGGACGATCGACTTGGAACGACTGGAAAACGTGCTGTACGTCGGACGGCCAGCTTTTGGCCAGGAAAACAGCACAATCAGTCTATTCAAGCTGGATTCGAACGGACGCGATGCGACTCGCGTTCCGGTGAAGGTGGGCAGGGCTTCGGTGAATTCGATCCAGGTTATGGAAGGTCTTCATGAAGGAGATACGGTCGTGCTTTCCGACATGTCGCGATGGGATAACACGGACCGTATCCGTCTTCAGGACTGAAATTTAAGAATCGAGGCGAAAGAGTCCATGAGCAATGTGAGCCAAGCTCTGATCCAGATTAGCGATCTCACCAAAGTGTTTTATACGGATGAGATTGAAACGCACGCGCTGTCGGGTGTTCATTTGTCGGTGAACCGAGGCGAATATGTGGCGATGTCGGGGCCATCGGGTTGCGGGAAGTCGACGTTGCTGTCGATTATCGGACTTCTCGACACACCTACGGGCGGCCGATATCTTCTCAACGACAAGCCAGTCGAGAATCTTGATTTCGCCGAGCGGGCGCGTATTCGCAATCAGGAAATCGGATTTATCTTCCAAAGTTTCAACCTGATTGGCGATCTTACCGTCTATGAGAATGTCGAGCTGCCGCTAACGTATCGGCAGCGTATGCCAAGTGCCGAACGTAAAACGCGCGTGATGGAGGCCCTTGAGCGGGTGGGCATGGCGCACCGCATCCGGCACTATCCCTCACAACTCTCCGGCGGACAACAGCAACGCGTTGCCGTGGCCCGTGCCTTGGGAGGGAAACCGTCGATCCTGCTAGCGGACGAACCCACCGGCAATCTCGATTCGCGAAACGGGGAAGCTGTCATGGAACTGCTCGCAGATCTTCACCGCGACGGCGCGACGATTTGCATGGTGACCCACGATCCGCGCTTCGCCAAACATGCTCAGCGAGAAGTGCATTTGTTCGATGGCAAAGTTGTCGCCGAAGAGGAACTCAAGAAGCTGATGGCGGATGTGAGCGCCTGATCGCCAGTCAGCGTAACCGTCCAGGAAAATGCGATGAAGGTCTGCTCGTGGGTAAAGGGATTCGTGTCGCCAACTCGATTGCGTCTTTGTGAATAAGGCTTCTTTATGATTCACCTGCTTCAAGATATCGCTTACGGAATGCGCGTACTGCGCTCTCGCCCACTCTTCACCTTACTTGCTGTAGTGATGCTGGCACTCGGAATCGGGGCCAATACAGCAATCTTCAGCGTGGTGAATGCAGTGCTGCTTCGGCCTTTGCCGTTCACGGATTCAGATCGACTTGTGCGCGTCTGGCATACTCCGCCGGCGCAGAGTTTCCCAGGAATAGATAAATTTTCAGTCTCTGCTGCTAACTATCTCGACTGGAAGCGGGATAACCACGTCTTCGAGGACATGGCGATCTATAGCTTTCGGGGCCTCACATTGACGGGCGTGGCTCAGCCACAGCAGGTGGATGCCTGCGCAGTTAGCGCGGGATTCTTCGAGACTTTGGGTGTAGCGCCCATGTTGGGGCGCGTCTTCACGCCGGAGGAAGACCAACCCGGTCGCACCAACGTTGTTGTTTTGACCTACCGGTTCTGGCAAGAACATTTTGGTTCCAACCCAGACATTGTGGGGCACGACGTCACGATGGACGGACAGAATTTTCTCGTAGAGGGAGTTATGCCCGCGTCGTTTCGATTTCCTGAGTTCGCGCAGATGTGGACTCCGCTGGGGTGGACCGACCGGGAACGCGCAGTGCGAGGAGAGCATCATTCGGTTGTAATCGCCCGTTTGAAATCCGGAGTTGATCTACAGCAGGCGCAGGCCGAGATGAACACAATCTCTCGCCGGCTCGAGGAACTCTATCCAGTCGACAACAAGGGCTGGGGCGCTGTGGTAGTCCCTTTGCAGCAGGACCTTGCCAGCGATGTCCGACCTGCGCTGCTCGTGCTGCTAGGGGCTGTTGCTTTCGTGCTTCTCATTGCGTGCGCGAACGTTGCGAACCTCACTTTGGCGCGGACGTTTAGCCGCCAGAAGGAGATTGCGATCCGAGCGGCGTTAGGAGCCAGCTCTGCCCGTGTGATCCGGCAAATTCTGACCGAATCCGTGCTGCTGGCCTCGTTCGGCGGGCTGCTGGGATTGATCGTTGCATATTTTTCCGAACAATTCATCGTGGCTTATCTGGGCAACCAGCTTCCAGGCGTCATCACGATAGGGGTGGACACCAGGGTTTTGGCATTCACGGCATGCGTGTCAGTGGTGACGGGCATTGCTGCTGGAGTTCTTCCTGCATTCCGGCTCACCCAGGGCGATGTGAACCAGGCGCTGAAACAAGGATTGGGACGTACCGATGCGAGTTCCGGAAGGCAAAGCACGAGAAGCATCCTGGTTGTGGCGGAAGTGGCGCTCTCTCTTGTTCTGCTGATCGGTGCAGGACTGATGATTCGCAGTCTCCATCAGCTGCAGAGCGTCCCACCTGGATTCGAATCTCAGGGAGTGTTGACTATGACAGCGGCGGTATCGCGCGCGAAGTTTGGCGATCCGCAGCAGGAGATTCAGTTCTTCGATCAAGTTCTTCAGCGAGTGAGATCGCTTCCGGGAGTGGAGTCTGCGGGCGTCATCGATGACATTCCTCTTGACAACGGCGGGTCGCATCAACCAATCCAGATCGAAGGGCAACCGATTGTGGCGATGGCCGATCAGCCAGAGGTCGATGTCCGGCTGACGAGCCCAGGCTATATGCGTTCAATGCATATACCGGTTGTGAGGGGCCGGGATTTTGACGACCAGGATGTTGTCGGACGCCCCGCAGCCGCGTTGATCAGTCAATCTATGGCACAGCGATTCTGGCCAGGGGAAGACCCGATCGGCAAGCGGCTTACGCTCACTTTTTCGCCGGACCATGTGCGGGAGGTGGTCGGAGTGGTCGGCGACGTGAAACTCGACGGTCTGGATCAACAACGGCCGTCGACCACTCTTTACGTGCCTTTGGGGCAACTCGAGACATCCAGCAAATTCGATTGGCGCTCTTTCCCCCTGACGTTTGTTGTGCGCTCAACTGTAGCCCCGGGCAGCATGGTGACAGCTGTAACTAATGCGATTCATGACGTCGACAGGAACGTCCCGGTCCGTGACGTGCTTACGATGGATGACATGATCGCGAAGTCCCTCTCGCAACCTCGGTTCAACATGCTGCTGCTTGCAATTTTCGCCGGAATTGCCGTGCTGCTGGCGGGTATCGGAATCTACAGCGTGCTTTCGTACAGCGTGAGGCAGAGAGTACCGGAGATCGGAATACGTCTCGCGCTCGGTGCGCGCCTCTCGGATATTTTGCGTTCGGTCGTGTTCGAGGGGATGAAGCCCGCGTTGCTGGGATTACTGATCGGGACGGTTGCAGCCTTGGCACTGGGAAAAGTGGTGGCGAGCTTGGTCTACCAGGTAAAGCCCTCGGACCCGCTGACGTTCATCGCAGTGGCTTTTCTGTTGGGACTCATTGCCTTGATTTCGTGTCTTGTACCGGCCTATCGCGCCAGCAAAGTAGATCCTGTAATAGCGCTTCGGAATGAGTGAGGATCTCATGGAACGAGTGATCCATGATGTTCGTTATGCGTTGAGACAGTTGCACAAGCGGCTGGGGTTCACAGCCATTGCGGTGGTCACACTCGCGCTGGGTATAGGCGCGAGTACTGCGATCTTCAGTGTGGTGTATGGAGTCTTATTGCGGCCGTTACCGTACAGCGATCCCAATCGGATCATGGCTGTATTCGAGGTCACGCCGAAGGGCGAATGGAATCGCCTGGCCGATCCGAACTTCGACGATTTTCGCGACCAGAGCAGAAGCTTCCAGGCCATCGCGAAATATAGTGCGGGGATCGTATCGGTGTCTGGTGGCAGCCAGCCGACGCGCTCGACCGTGGCGAGCGTTTCATCGGACTTCCTGAATGTCTTCCGGGTGCAGCCGATTATTGGACGGGCTTTCAGTCAACCGGATATGAAAAAAGGAGCCGCGCCCGTCGCCCTTGTAAGCTATGGATATTGGAAGCAAAATCTCGGGGCTCGCACTGACTTCTCGCAGCTTCATCTCAAGATCGACAACTCGATGTATTCGGTGGTTGGCGTTCTCCCCGACGCTTTTGAGTTTCCTTCCGAAACAGCGATTTGGGTTCCGGCAGACCTGGATGGAGAGAATCCGAGCCGAACCTCTCATAATTACAGTGCGGTGGCTTGGCTTCGGGACTCCGTGAGTCCGCAACAAGCGAATGCTGAAATTAGCGCGATTGGCCGCCGTATTCACGACAGCGCGAGCGATCAGGGTGACTATCTGCTGAAGGACGCGGTGGTTGTTCCGCTGCAGGAATCGATTACCGGGAAAATTCGTCCAGCTTTATTGGTTCTATTGGGTTCGGCAGGTTTTCTGCTGCTTGTTGCGTGCGCGAATGTCGCCAACCTGCTTCTCGCGCAGGCTTCCGTGCGGGGGCGCGAACTCGCGATTCGCAGCGCTTTGGGCGCCGAGCGCGGACGGCTCGTCCGGCAATTCCTCACTGAGGCAATTGTTCTTTCGGTGATTGCAGGAGGCTTGGGGATTGTCGGCGCCTTTTTTGGAGTTCGGGGGTTAATCGCACTTGCGCCGGAAAATCTTCCGAGGCTTGGTGAGGTGTCGATCAACCTACCTGTATTGGGTTTCGCTCTCTTACTTTCTAGCGCCGTCGCCTTAGGGCTGGGAGCATTTACTGCGCTTCGAGCAACATCCGGCGATGTGCGAGAGAGTCTTGCCGAAGGAGGGCGCTCGCAGGCAGGCTCTCAGAGCAGCCGTCGGATCGGGAACGGCATCGTTGCCGCCCAGATGGCGATCACACTCGTCCTCGTCGTCGGGGCTGGACTGCTGGGGCGGAGTTTACAAAAAGTGCTCGAGGTTGATCCCGGCTTCCGTGTCGACAAGATCGTGACCATGGACGTTTCGTTGCCCTGGGCGAACTGGACCGATACAAAGTCGAAGGCAAATGAAGCCGCTTTTTTCTCGACTCTCATCGACCGTCTCAAGCAGATTCCGGGCGTCCGAAAGGTTGGAGCGATCAATGGGCTGCCAATGGACGGTGGACTTCCTGACGGAATGTTTCTGCTGATGACGGAAGAGGAACTTCCGAAGACGCCATTGAGCGATGACGCTCTGACACGTATGTTCGACGGTCTCTTTCAGCAAAAAGAACGACTTGGTACCGCCGATTTTGGTGTTGCGACGAAAGGTTATTTCGAGAGCGTAGGTATTCCACTTGTTCGGGGGCGCATGTTCGACGAACGGGACACGATCAACACAAACCATATTGCTCTCATCAGCGAGTCACTGGCGCGTGAACGCTGGCCCGGTCAAGATCCGATCGGCCATACCATTCAATTCGGAAACATGGATGGCGACGTTCATCTGCTGACCATCGTTGGAATCGTAGGCGACGTGCACGCTTACGGGCTTGAAGTGCCGCCACATCCAACGGTCTATGTGAATCTGCTTCAACGACCGCGTCCAGCGATTACGGTAACCATGCTGACCGATGCGCCAAGAGCATTGGTTACTTCGGCTGCGCGCGGAGTTCTGCAAGATCTGAATCCCGAGATTCCTCCCAAATTCCGGATGTTTTCGCAAATCTATTCAGCGTCCCTTGGGTCTCGCAGGTTCAACCTGATTCTGATCAGCTTTTTCGGAGTCGTAGCGCTATTGCTCGCCACAGCCGGAGTCTTCGGTGTTATGGCGTACTCCGTCAGCCGCCGCACTCGTGAGATTGGAGTGCGCGTGGCGCTGGGTGCGAAGCCACGGGACGTTCTTACCATGATCCTCGGTCAAGGCATGCGTACGATTTCGATCGGCCTCGCGGGCGGAATTGCGTGTTCACTAGTGCTCGTGCGCGTTATCGGAACGATGTTGTTTGGGTT
>JASLEQ010000186.1 GCA_030151135.1 Candidatus Sulfotelmatobacter sp.
GTCGCGAAACTCGATGGGTGTGCCGAGTAAGGTCGCATCCAGCTTGCTGATACGTACCTCTACCTCCAGCATTGGGCTGAGCAAGCCGCCGACCAGCATCGTGACGCAAAAAAACATCAGCACGACCACTGCGCTCCGGGAAAGGGGCCCTCCGCCGGCCATCAGCACAATGAATGCCAGCGCCGAGCATCCGAGCACTACCAGATAGTACCGAGTCACCTTCCCGTCGGCATTGGCGATCTGTTTCTCCAGAGTTTCCTCGCACGCTGCGCCCCCATTGCCCGACTGTTCGCACCCATACCGTCTAAGAATCCTGAAGTATGTGGTCATGTCCGTCGCGCTGAACGTGTTCTTCACCGCGTCCGCCAAAACCGCGCGCATAGCGTCCTTGAAACTCTTTTGCGTTCCAGGCTTTGTCAGCTCCCGCATCACCACATCCGTGTATTCCGGCACATGCGGACGAAGCGACGCGATGATCATGTTCACGATGAATGCGTTCCCCCCGCCGGGCAGGCCCGATCCTTTCGCGCCCCCGGATGTCATCTGCGTCTTGATATTGTCCAGGAGTGCGTTCAATGATCGTTCGACCATGGGTCGCAGACTTCTGCTCTGTCCCCTGAGGTCGATTTTGTCGACTTGAGCGCTGAGCAACGGACCGATGATGGCACGCCATTGATCGGCGCTTAGGATTCCATAGCGGGCGTGGGTAATTTCAGCCAGGTCGGTGCGGAGGACTCGGCGCGCCGCCAAGCCATCGATGGTCTTCCAACTGAACCAGATAGCCGGGAAGAGCAAAATCAGGGCTGTGGCCAGGCGGATGCCGGTCCAACGCGAAGCTGCGATCGATGCCCGATTTGTCGCTGTGGCCACGCTTTTCACGAGGGTGATAACGAGTATAGCCGCCTGCATGCCGCGATGACCTGATGGCGCCGTTCTGCACTCGTCCCACGGAGGACTCTCGATGGAACACTTCGTATCTACGCGGTCCGCCTCGCCCCTGGCTGAATCAACGCCGCCAGCAGCACGGCCACAATTCCCACCAGGAACACTCCGTCAAACGTTCCCGCGCCGCCAATCGAGGCGACCGGCGCTCCCAGTCCCTGAATCTTGTCCAAATTCAAAATGTCTGCGCCAATCAGCGTACCCATGCTTCCTCCGATGTAGGCCAGTGGCCCCGCTTGCCGCCACGACAACACCAGTGCGCAGAACAAAGCAACAATCGGAGGAATAAAAATCGGAAGCGCGACTCCAACGCCGCGCACCGGCTGAGCAAGATGATGCGTCACCAGCGCCACCGCCGCCACGGCAATGGCAGACTTGATCACCAGCCGGTTCTTGAACGCCAGGTAAAGCGACAACAAGATTGGGATGAGCGCTCCCCCTACGTTGATTGCCAGCACGGTTGCGGGCCACTGGTGCACCACCGGCACCACATAGCGCATGCCGTAGTGGTGCACGATCCTTCCAGAAATCACTCTTTCCGGGGGCAGTTCCGCCAGCGGAATGTTAATCGAACTGCCCAACAGGGTGAACAACAGGATCAGCATTGCCGCTCGCGGCGAGATCCCCATCCGCTCGTACGCATAGTGGAGGATCTTCAGTTCGATCAAGACAACCAGCAGTGAGAAGAGAAGAAACAGGGCCAGCAGAAAGGGCCACGCTAGAGGAAAATAATGCATTCCAGAAGGTTGCAATCGGCCCTCCATTTCCTTGAATAGGGATGACGACAGTGTACACATCCGAGAATCTACGTTGCTGCTATTTTCGCGGCCCTTCTCTAGTCTTTTGGAGGGGCTTCTTATTCAGATCGATGTCAGGCTATCATTGGAGTCATTTACGCCTCGGATGGATGATGCGTAGGCGTTGACGGTCTTCGAGACAGGCCTGATCATGCTAATGATGAATATCCTCTGGGTTGGCCCCGAAGAGAATCGTCGTGATCCCGTGAACCCCGGAGAAAACGACGCATGAGCTCCCGCCGCATCGGCATCATCATGAACGGCGTGACCGGCCGCATGGGGCTCAATCAGCACCTGCTCCGCTCCGTGCTCGCGATTCGCAACCAGGGTGGCGTTCTGCTCAGCGATGGTTCGCGACTGGTTCCCGATCCCATCCTGGTCGGCCGCAGCACTGAAAAAATCAAAAAAATCGCCGGGGAGAATGACATCTCCCGCTGGACCGCCGATCTTGACGGAGCGCTTGCGAATCGCGACGATCAAATCTACTTCGACGCGCAACTCACCAGTCTCCGTGCAGCAGCGGTGGAGAAAGCTATTGCGGCGGGCAAGCACATCTACTGCGAAAAGCCTTTGGCAGCCGATTCCGCCAGCGCCTTGCAACTGCTCGCACTGGCCGGTAATGCGGGCGTGAAGCACGGCATCGTGCAGGATAAGCTGTTCCTTCCTGGCATTCGAAAGCTCAAGCGGATTATCGACAGCGGCTTCTTCGGCCGCATCCATTCCGTGCGCGGGGAGTTCGGCTACTGGGTCTTCGAAGGCGACTGGCAACCCGCGCAGCGGCCCTCGTGGAACTACCGCGCAGAGGACGGCGGCGGCATCATTCTCGATATGTTCTGTCACTGGCGCTATCTTCTCGATCACACCTTTGGACCCGTCCGCGCGGTGCAATGCCTGGGCGGCACGACCATCCCTGAGCGCATCGACGAGCAGGGCAAGACTTATAGCTGCACTGCAGACGATACCGCATACGGCACATTTCAGCTCGATAACGGTATCGTCGCGCAGATCAATTCATCCTGGTCTTTCCGGGTCTATCGAGATGAACTCCTGAGCATCCAGGTGGACGGCACACTCGGCAGCGCGGTAGCCGGCCTGCACGAATGCCGCACGCAGCAGCGTGTGAATACGCCCCGTCCAGTGTGGAATCCCGACGTCGAAAACCCGCTCCGTTTCCGCGAACAATGGCTGCCCGTGCCCGACAACCTCACCTTCGAGAACGGCTTCAAGGTGCAATGGGAGTTGTTTCTTCGCCACGTCGCCGAAGGCGCTCCCTTCCCCCATGACTTCCTTGACGGAGCACGCGGAGTGCAGTTGGCAGAACTCGCGCTCAAGTCATGGCGCGAGCGCCGCTGGATCGATATCCCGGAGTTGAAAGCTAGCTGACGATGATTACTGTGAAACTCGTTCGCGACGACGGAACTCTCTACGATTTCAAGCCGGTGCATGAGCCGGTCGCGACGCAGCCACGCGATCGTTTCCACTCCCGGAAAGCGTTTGCTGCTGCTCATGTTGTGGCCGATCCGCTCCGCACTGCCGACCCAATTACAACCGCTGTGATCGATTGGGATGCGACGCTGGCCTATCGCGAGTACCTCTGGTCCCTCGGCTTTGGTGTAGCAGAGGCCATGGACACAGCACAGCGCGGCGCGGGACTGGCTTGGCCCAACGCACTCGAACTCATCCGCCGCAGCTGTGCGGCTGCCCGCCCACAAAACGGGCTATTGGCTTGCGGCGCGGGTACAGACCATCTACCCCCAGGCCAGGCAAAAACTCTTCAGCATGTAATTGACGCCTACCGCATGCAGTGCGACGCCATCGAAGCGGCCGGAGGCCGCATCATTCTCATGGCGAGCCGTGCACTCGCCGCAGTCGCCAGACATGTTGATGACTACGCTGCTGTGTACGCAGCGATTCTTTCCAAAGTGCGCCGCCCCGTCATACTTCATTGGCTCGGTCCGATGTTCGACCCGGCTCTTGCGGGCTACTGGGGGACAGCCGAGATCAGCGCCGCCCAAGAGAACTGCCTCGCCATCATTCGCGCACACCAGGACAAGATCGACGGCATCAAGATTTCAATGCTCGATGCAAATCTCGAGATAGAGATGCGTCGCAAACTTCCGCCTGAGGTCCGGATGTACACCGGAGACGACTTCAACTATGATCGTCTGATTCTCGGCGACGATCTGGGCTACAGCGACGCTCTATTAGGCATCTTCGGCGCCATTGCGCCAGTTGCATCCCAGGCGCTTGCAGCCCTCGATGCTCGTGACCTGATCTCTTATCACAGCCTGCTTGGGCCCACCGTTCCTCTTTCCCGGCATCTCTTCGCGGCTCCAACGCAGCACTACAAAACCGGCGTCGTCTTTCTGGCGTTTCTCAATGGGTTCCAATCTCATTTCCGCATGATCGGAGGATCGGAAAACGCGCGATCTCTCTCCCACTTGTGCCGCCTTTTCGTTCTCGCAGACGAGGCGAAGGTTTTGCGTGATCCCGATCTCGCTGCGGCCCGAATGCGAAGCTTTCTCACAGTCGCGGGTGTCGCATGAACCCTCTTGCCCGGCTCAGCTTTAACCAGATCACCGTCGACCCTTGGACCCTCGAGCAGGCAGTGCATAACTGTGTCGACGCCAGTATCCCCCATATCGCCGTCTGGCGCCACAAACTCAACGGCGACGCTCGCGGCGCGGCAACTCTGATACGCGACGCCGGGCTGCGGGTTTCAAGTTTGTGCCGCGGGGGCTATTTCTCTGCTCCTACCTCTGAAGAGCGCAAACAGCGCATTGCCGACAATCGTCTGGCCATTGAAGAGGCGGCAACGCTCGGCGCGCCGGTTCTCGTCATTGTTTCTGGTCCGCCTCACGGGCAATCCCTTAGCGATGCGCGCGCATCCGTTCTTGACGGATTGCACGAGGTTTTGCCCAATGCGGAAAAGGCCGGGGTGACGCTTGGCATCGAGCCGCTTCATCCCATGTTTGCCGCCGAACGCTCCGTCGTTGTCACGCTCAGGCAGGCGAACGACATTGTCGAACAGCTATCGAGTCCGGCCGCCGGAGTCGTCATCGACGCATACCACGTCTGGTGGGATCCGGAACTGAACGCAGAAGTAAGCCGGGCGCGCGGAAGAATAGCTGGTTTCCACATATCCGACTGGCCTGTACCCCTGCCCGGAATCCTGATGGGCCGCGCCATGATGGGCGATGGTGTTATCGAATTGCGCAAGCTCCGCGAACTGGTTGACGCCGCCGCCTACGACGGTCCCATCGAGGTTGAAATCTTCAACGAAGAAGTCTGGCGCATGCCCGAAAGCGAAGTGCTGAATCTTATCCGGGACCGTTTCATCGAGCATGTCGTTTGAGTGAACCGGTCCACAGCTATCACGGGAATTGCATCAGACGTCAGCACTCAACCCGGCCTCCAAATCAACCCAGTTCAATCCGCGCCTTGATATCCGCATACGCCGTCGCGATCAGCGTACCGAGCGATGCCATATCTGTCGCTGCTCCCGGCCTCAGCTTCACATGGCGCATACATTTACCGTCGCCTTGCAACAAACGGGCCGGGTCAGGCAGGCCTGCACCTTGAAAGAAGCCGACATTTACATGGGACGAGAACACATTGACGTATGCAAATGGTATTCCACCCAGGCATGCAACCGGGCAGCCGTCATGCAGGACTTCCCGAACTTCATCCCCGCATCTTCGCATCACCTCAAACCACTTCCGCGCGATTGCGCCCAACTCACCTTGTTGTCTTTCCATCCACGCATCGATGGCCGGATCACGTTGCACCGTTCCGTCAAACCGCACGACCCCGTTCTCATCATGAGTCGCTTCCATTTTCGCGCGCGCTGAGCGTGTCACTCCTTCAAATAAAACGGATGCTGCTGGCTGCCGG
>JASLEQ010000223.1 GCA_030151135.1 Candidatus Sulfotelmatobacter sp.
AGACGGTATCGTGGGCTTCATCGGCGGGAATGTCCGCAAAATGTCGATTTGCGGTCGGCCGATTCGCGTCCTCTTTGGCGGCAATTTGATCGTGCGCCCCGACTATCGTGCCGGTTTGGCCGCCCCTCGCCTGCTCAACACCTTCATGGCGACTAACTACGATCTCGCCATGACGGATTCCGCCAATAACATCTCCAGGCGCATCCTCCAACGCATGGGCTATGACGTCGTGCCGGCTTTGAATATCCACTGGCGGCGTCCCCTGCGTCTCACGCAGTACGGTATATATGGCATCTCCGTTTCGGCGAACTCATCCCCATGGGGTAAACTGGCGCGCGCTGTACAGCCGCTGTTTGGCGCTGTCGATGCCGCCGCCGGAAGACTAGCCGGAAACCCCTTTCGCCAGGCCCAGCCGCGCCTCCACGCCGACGAACTCGATCTCGACACGCTTCTGAACTGCATTACTGAATTCCGCAAGGGCTATTCCATGTGGACCGAGTACACGCCGCAATCGCTTCGCTGGCTCATTCAGTTCATGGAAGGGCAGACCTTCCGGGGATCGCTCCGCAAGGTCGTGCTAAAGGATGACAGTGGAAATCCGGTGGGTTGGTACATTTACTACGCCCGAGCGCGCGCCGTGGGCGAAGTCGTACAGATCGGCGGACATCCAAATTTCACGAAAGACATCCTTGATCACCTCTTCTGGGACGCTCAGGAGCACGGCGTTATAGGCCTCCATGGCGTCGTCGATAGCCGCCATACGCCCGATTTTTCGGATAAGGGCTGCTTCTTCACTTGCCGAGGAGGTTGGACCGTCGCTGTGACCCGGCACAATGAGATTATGCGATTACTCGAGCGCGGCGATGCCTTCCTCTCGCGCCTTGATGGGGAGTGGGCTCTCGATCCTGGCGAGTAGCCCTGTTAGCCGATCCGATCCGTCACCGACTCCATCCTGCTCGCGATCTTCTGCAGTACTTCATGGAAATCGTCCAGGGCGCGACGAATCTCGATTGCGTTGAATAAGTCCGGGTTGTACTGAGCCCGTCCCAACAAACCCTCGGCGCGATCGCTGAACTCCACGTACAAATCCCATCTCGCGCCACCACTTTCCACATCCATGTAAGTCATGCTCCAGCCCGGCGGAAGGGGAGCGACCTCGGGTGCCAGCGAAAGTGCCACGTCGAAAAAAAGGTGTCGACCGGGAGCGGGACTTATCTGCATCCGGTCGGCGATCATCTCTAGCGTTACATCGTCGTTCGATATCGCTCCCAGCGTGGCTTGGCGAATCTGCTGCAACAAGGACCGCAAAGACGTTTCGCTTGAGGCACGCATCCGCAAAGGGACCGGGTTGAGGAAATATCCCATGCAGTGCTGAAAGGAAGTTTGCTTCCGTCCCGAAGGAGAAAGTGTGCCAATGGCAATCTCGCCTTGCCCGGTATAACGGTGCAGAAGCATGTAGAACCCGGCAAGCAATACCATGAACAGCGTCGCACCCTCTTCCCGTGCGAATTCTTTCAGGCGTTCCGATAGCTCGGGCGGAAACTCAAACGGATACATCGCGCCGCGGTACGTCTGCTGCGCCGGTCTCTTTCCCTGATTGGGCCATTGCAGGGAGGCTGTTTCGCCAGCAAGGTGTTTCTCCCAGTATCCCAGTTGTGCTTCTTTCTCACCGCCATGAAGCTTCCGTCTTTGCCAGCAGGAGAAATCCGCGAACTGTGCGGGCAGTTCAGGTAGTGGTGAAGCATGGCCCGCCGCAAAGCTTTCGTAAAGCGTGGTGAACTCTCGAGGGAAAATGTCGAATACCGTGATTCCGTCGACAATGCTCTGATGGGCGGTCAAAAACAGTTTGTGTTCATCATCCTGCAGGGTGATCAGTCGAAAGCGGAAGAGCGGGCCTCGAACTAGATCGAAGGCTAATCGGGCGTCTCGGGCGGCAAGTTCTACGGCCCTCGCATGACGCTCACGATACTCGACAGAGCGAAGGTCAGAATACTCGATGGTGAAATCAACGGAGGGATGAATGACCTGAACGGGTTGTCCTGCGACTTCCTCATACGTAGTGCGCCAGATTTCATGCCGCCGCACAATCTCCTGAATGCAGCGCGTCACAATCTGCCGATCGCAACTCCCAACTCGATGGATGGTGATCGATTCGTTATGAAGTGGAGTAATCTTTCCGGCAAATTGGTCGATCCGCCAAACCTGCTCCTGTGCTGGAGACGTCGGGACCGGATTGTCTCGAATCTGAGGCTTGAACGCGGCGTCGCCCGGCGCGGTCCCGCCCTCCCTCCGCATCTGCTCAAGCAGTTTCCGCTTCGCCTCAGAAAGATGCGTTTCCTTTTCCATTTAATTTAAAGCGAATATTAGGCTGCGTGCGACGCCCGGAAATTGATCGGTAGCGCGGTCATTCCCCTAAGGCCGAGATTATTCCGCCACGTCAGCGGTCCCGGCTTCAGCTCCATGTTATGCAAACGCCGCATGATGGCTTCAAACACTTCCTGCCCTTCGACGCGCGCCAGCGCTGCGCCAAAACAGAAATGAGCGGCCCATCCAAAAGCCAAGTGACGGTTGTCCGGACGAGAAACATCGAATTTATCGGGCTCTGGAAAACGCTCCGGGTCACGGTTGGCCGCCGCCATCACTGCCATTACCGCCTGCCCTTTGCGAATCAGCTTGCCCCCCATCTCCACGTCGTCAGGGGCGAGTCTTCCCGTATGCTGACTCGGACTCTCATATCGCAACATCTCTTCAACCGCCGAAGGAATCAGGGACAAATCGTTTCGTAGTCGCTCAGTCTCAGCCGGATTGCGCAGGAGCGTCAAAATCCCGTTGCCAATCAGGTTCGTGGTGGTCTCCAATCCTCCGACCATTGTGACAATGCAGGTTGCCACGACCTCATCTTCCGTAAGCCGGTCGCCATCTACTTCCGCTGCCATGAGCGAACTTACCAGGCCTTCTTGCGGATGATCCTTTTGTTTCCGGACTTGATGGTGGAAGTACGAGGTCATCTCCTCAACCGCGCGCAGCATGCGCGGCGCGTGCTCGGGATTGTGCTGGAAGTTCCCCAGCATCTCCGCAAAATCCGCAGACCATGCTTTTAGCTGATGCCGGTCATGAGTAGGCACTCCGAGCATCTCTGTAGTCACAATCGCGGGAAGCGGATCCCCCAGGTCTCGAATGACATCCATCTCTCCCTTGTCTTGCACTTCATCGAGCAATCGCTTCACGATCTCACGGATATGTGTTCGCAACACCGCAACCCGTGCCGGGCTGAAAGCGGAAGACGCCAGGCTGCGCAAACGCGTATGCGTCGGCGGATCCATGAACAGCATCATTCTGACCATCAGCTGCGCCAGCGGACTCATATCGCCCAGCCCCATCGCGGTTAGTTTGGCAGGCGTGTGCGTGCGATTGGCCGAGAATTTGTGGAGGACTTCCAGCACGTCAGCGTACCGAGTGACAACCCACGTATGCAAGAAAACGTCCCAGTGCACCGGGTCTTCGGTCCTGAGTCGATGAAATAGCGGATAGGGGTTCGCCAGAACTTCCGGATCCAGCAGGTGATACAAACTCAGCGCTCGGGATGCTGAGTTTCTGGAACTCGCGTCACTCGAGGAAGTCATAGGCTGGCTTGCGCAGAGTTGGTCGCGAGTAGCCGCCGGACTTCTTCCTCACTCATGCTTTCGACACGAGCAACCATCATTCGGTCGATTTCTTGGGAGAGTTCGGCAATCGTGGGATGATCAAAGAGCTTCAATAATGGCACTTCAACTTGAAATGCGTCGCGCAGCCTTGCAATGAGCTGGGTACCGAACAGGGAATTGCCGCCCAGGTAGAAAAAGTTGTCGTTCACCCCTACGTGTTGTACGCCGAGCAGGGAAGAAACAATCGATCCCACCCGCTGTTCCGTCACCGATGTAGGGTGCTGAAACACTTCATCTCGCAGGATATTGTCGTGATCCGGCTCAGGCAGCGCGCGGCGGTCGAATTTTCCGCTCGATCCCACTGGCAGCGATTCCATTTTCACGAAAACAGCGGGCACCATGTACTCGGGAAGTTCTTTCAACAGAAACTCTCGCAGCTCGCTGACCGTCGGTGGCATGCTTGACGGAACGACATATCCCACCAGTTGCTTTTCACCGGATTCATTCTCGCGGGCGGAGACCACCGCTTCCCGCACGTTCCCGTGCCGGCGCAGCGCGCTCGCAATGTCGTTCAATTCCACCCGGAATCCGTTCACTTTTACTTGATCATCAATGCGGCCATGGAATGCGATCTGTCCGTCTTCAATCCACGATCCCATATCACCGGTGCGGTATAGTCGGTCGCTGGCATTGCTGCTGAACGGATGCTGCACGAATTTCTCCGCCGTCAAAGCCGGATCGTTCAAGTAGCCCAGCGCCAACCCACTTCCCCCGATATAAATCTCGCCAATCGTGCCAGCAGAAACTTTCTGCTTGTTGTCATCGAGAATGAAAATCTCGACGTTGTCGATGGGACGCCCAATCGACGGTAGTCT
>JASLEQ010000811.1 GCA_030151135.1 Candidatus Sulfotelmatobacter sp.
GGGCACGCCACTGATCATCTCTCGCAGAATCCGAATGTGCGCGATGTTCTGGATACCCATTCCGCTGCCGATCGGTGCGCCCAAGGGCATGATGGTTGCGGCTCCGGCGTCGATGAGGCGTTTGGCGAAGACGATGTCATCGGAAGTGTACGGAAGAACAGTAAAACCTTCCTTCACCAGCACGCGAGTGGCTTCGAGCGTGGCCTGCACATCCGGATAGAGCGTGGCTTGATCGCCGATCACTTCGAGCTTGACCCAATCGGAGAGGCCGACTTCACGGCCGAGGCGAGCGGCGCGAATGGCTTCATCGGCGGTGTAGCATCCGGCGGTGTTCGGCAACAGGAAATACTTTTTGGGGTCAATGTAGTCGAGCAACGATTCCTTGCTGCGATCGAGATTCACGCGGCGAACGGCGACAGTAACCATCTCGGCGCCGCTGGCCTCGAGCGCCCGCGCTGTTTCCTGGAACGATTTGTACTTTCCCGTGCCAACAATAAGCCGCGAGTGGAAAGAACGTCCGGCAATCATCAATGAGTCCGACATGGAGATATTGTAATGAAAAGGGCGACAGGTGCGCAGCGTAGTGGCGAAGAATGATTCTGCAGGATGGTAATCGTCCGACACTCCTTTATTTTTGCTGATGTGAGAAGGGCAGCCGGCCGGGGAGACGTTGGCTCACAAAGTCCCGCGCCCGGCGCTCGGCCCTGAATCACCGTCCTCGTCAGTGCCAGCCTCGCTTTTGACAAGTAGTCCAAGGCCGGTAAAACAGGCCGCGAGAGCTAATCCGATAAACTCGGACACGATACGGTCAAGTTTGGTGAGCGCGGAGATTACGTGTCCTCCGACCCAGAACAAGAGACCGGCAATGACAAATAGGAGTGCTGCCAGGCCGCGTAGCAGAACTTTGGTCGTTGAATGAGTGGAGATTGGTGACCTCCAGAGGATCGGGTGTCGACTATGAGGTTGTCGGTTGCTCCGCCTCTGCGTACAGTTCATCAATCTGTTTCTTATACCGCTCTTCCACTACTCTCCGCCGCAGTTTCATCGTTGGCGTCAGGACGCCATTGTCGGGGGTGAACTCATCGGCTACTACGATTACTCGTTTGAGCTTCTCAAAACGCGCCAGATTGCGGTTGACTTCTTCGACCATGCTTTCGTATAGGCTTTGCACCTTGGAATTTGCAATCAGGTCCGCACGAGTTTTGAACGCAACCCCATTGTCCCGCGCCCAGCCTTCCAGAGCTGTGAAATTCGGCGAGATCATGACTGCGGGAAACTTTCGCCGGTCACCAATGATCGCTGGCACTCCGACGTACGGATTCAGTTTCAACGCATTCTCGATTGGCTGTGGTGCGATGAACTTTCCGCCGGACGTCTTGATCAGGTCTTTCTTTCGATCGGTGACCGACAGATATCCATCGGCATCGATATTGCCGATATCGCCTGTCTTGAACCACTCGCCTTCGAAGGCATTCTTCGTCTCTTCCGGACGATTCCAATATCCCTTAAATACAGACGGACCGCGCACAAGAATCTCGCCATCTTCGGCAATGCGCACCTCGATGTTTGGCATGATCTTGCCCACCGTGCCGATGCGGTGGTTCGTGGGGGTGTTGAGGGCGATGACGGGAGAAGTTTCGGTGAGGCCGTAACCTTCATGAATGCGAATGCCAACGGTGGCGTACCATTCCGCGAGCTCGCGCCCCAAGGGCGCGCCTCCGGCAATGAAAGTCTCGACGCGTCCCCCAAGGCCTTCGCGAATTTTCGAGAACACCAGTTGATTCGCCTTACTCCATATCCTCGATCTTGGAAGTTTGCCGGCGAGCGTTTCAGGCTTGTGCTTTTTTCCAACCGATAGCGCCCACTTGAAGATGAGGCTGTTGGGAAAGCCCTTTGTCTTGTGCATCGCCTGGCCGTAAATTTTTTCGTAGACGCGGGGAACCGCAATGAAAAGCGACGGGCGAACTTCCAGCAGGGTTTCGGGCAGCCGCTCGATGAAAGGACAATAGGCAAGGACGACGCCGTGATAGAGCATGGCGAAGTCCAAATGCCGCGCCGTGATGTGGCACAACGGCAAGAAAGAGATGCTCATCATCCCGGGATAGATACTGAATCCCAAGAGCGAGCATTGGATGTTCGAAGCGATGTTCCCATGGGTCAACATCACTCCCTTGGAATTTCCAGTTGTGCCGGAGGTGTAGACGATGGTCGCCAGGTCGTCGGGTTGGATGGATCGCGCCTGACGTTCGAGTTCCGGGCCGAGTTCATCGGGCCCTTGTGTCAGAATCGTGCCCATGTTCACGCATTTGTCTTTATGAGGAGCCAGATCTCCGGCGAATTCCAGCGTGTCCATGACAATGATCTTCTCGATCTTCGTCTGATCCAGAACAGAAAGAATCTTGTGCAGATGAAGGCCGGAGGAAACGAAGATCACACGGCAGGCGGCATCGTTGAGTACGAATGCCGTCTGTTCCGGCGTAAGAGTGGTGTAAAGCGGAACTGTGACGGCTCCGAGGAGCAAGCTGGCGAGATCGGCGGTCGACCACTCGGGGCGGTTCTCGCTGAGAATGGCAATCCGGTCTCCGCGGCGGATACCCATTCCATGCAGCGCGTGTACGGTTCGCGAGACGTTCTGCCCAAACTGGCGCGACGAAATCGGCAGCCACTTTCCGCCCTCACGGTAGAGTTGCACCCGGTCGAGGTTGCGGCCGACCGCAGTAAAGAAGATATCGTTCAGGGTGAGAAGACTCATGGCGTGATTCGGGATCGTGGGCGCAGACCAGTCCCAATACTTGGAAAATGTACTGGTTTTCAGCTGCTTTCGGCAATGTCAAACACTGTTCACCTGGGTACCGATGTGCTTCGGGTTTGCTACGTGGGTCGCCGCACGATATTCTGGGCAACAACTCCCGTGGGGGGAGTTTCAGAATGCAGATAAAGGTTTCAAGCCTGCTTATCTCTGCAGTAATGCTGGCCGGAATGATGACTACCCCTGCTCCGGCTTCCGCACAGACGAAAAACAAGGAGGGATCAAACATGCCCAAAGTGGGCGATGTGGCTCCCGATTTCACGCTGAAGTATTTCGATGGCAACGATCTCAAGGAAATGAAGCTGAGCGATTATCGGGGCAAAAAGAACGTTGTCCTGGCCTTTTACATTTTCGCTTTCACCGGTGGTTGAACCCAGCAGATGAAGAACTTCCAGGCGAACCTGAAAACCCTGGAAGCTTCTGACACCCAAGTTTTGGGTGTGAGCATGGACAGCCCCTTCTCCAACAAAGCCTTTGCTGACCAGATTGGAGTCACCTTCCCCCTGCTGAGTGACTGGGGCGGCAAAGTTACCCGCGAGTACGGAATCTACAAAGACGAATACCAGGCGCCACGACGGGTGAATTTCCTGATCGGCAAAGACGGGAAGATCATCGAGGAACAGATCGATAAGGATGCGATCGATCCAAAACACATCGTCGATACGTGCGCACGGCCTAAGATGAAGGGCTAAAGCTGGACGAGCAAAAGGAAAGCGATCGTTCAAGGGATGCCCCACTTCTGACGTGATTCGCGGAGGTGGGGCTTTCACTTGCCTCTAATCCAGTACTGCCAGAAGCCCTTATACGCCCTTGATTTGCGGCGAGTCCCCCGTTCGTAATCCTATCGGTGTTACCCACCGAGGAAACTAAAGCGTCTCTATGGTGTTTACAAATCCGTGAGTAAGATCAGCATGAACGGATTTCGGTTCCGTCGAGGCAGAGACATGAAGAGACGTAATCTGTGGGGCTGGATCCTTATCCTAACCAGCGTTGCTTTTGTTTTGCAGTTTTCAAGCGCAGCTATCGCGCAAGACGACGACCAAGGCGCGCAGGATCAACCGGCACAAGACCCTCCGGGACGCGTCGG
The DNA here is from genome assembly GCA_030151135.1 of Candidatus Sulfotelmatobacter sp. The sequence continues at coordinate 3,897 of JASLEQ010000811.1, forward strand.
GCGCCTGGACTATTCGCAAGGGTCGGTCTCGTTCCGGCCCGCCGGTGAGGATGACTGGGTTGGCGCAGTCCCCAATCGACCCATTGTCAGCGGCGACGATCTCTGGGCAGACCAGGATTCGCGGGCAGAAGTGCATGTGGGCTCGGCCGCGATTCGCCTGGACGCTCAGACGGGAATCACTTTCCTGACGCTGGACGACAACACCACACAGATCCGTCTGGCGCAGGGATCTCTGATCGTGCGGGTGCGTCATGTGGATGACGACGACACGTATGAGATCGATACGCCGAACATCGCGCTGACGGTCCTGCAGCCTGGCGAATATCGCATCAACGTCAGTCCGGACGGCAGCCGCACCGACGTGACAACGTGGCATGGTCGCGGTCAGGTGACCGGCGGCGGCCTTTCTTACACCGTGGTTGCCGGACAGACCGCGAACTTCACTGGAAATCAGGATCATCTCGACTATGACCTGGGCCAGGTTGCGGATCGCGATGGTTTTGATGATTGGGCTTTCGAGCGCGACGATCGCGAAGATCGCGCCGACTCAGCCAACTACGTCTCGCGCGAGATGACGGGCTATGAGGATCTCGATGAATACGGCGACTGGAATTATGTAGCGGGCTACGGGCCCTGCTGGCGTCCGCGCGCCGTGGTTGCCGGATGGGCTCCGTATCGCTTCGGCCACTGGGTCTATGTTGGGCGTTGGGGCTGGACGTGGGTGGAAGATGAGCCCTGGGGATTCGCTCCGTTTCACTATGGACGTTGGGCGTTCGTGAGCGGAGGTTGGTTCTGGGTTCCAGGACCAGTAGTGGTACGTCCCGTATGGGCGCCTGCTCTGGTGGCATTCGTCGGCGGTGGGCCGGGATTCCGATTCGCCGCAGGTGCAGGTGTGGGTTGGTTCCCGCTGGCTCCCGGTGAAGTTTATGTGCCGGGTTATCGCGTCAGCCGTACGTACGTAAATAACGTGAACATCACCAATACGACGGTGAATGTCACGAAAGTGACGAACGTCTACAACACGACGATCATCAATCGGAATACGACGGTCAATAACATCACCTATGTGAACCAGCGGGTAGGGAATGGCGTGACGGTGGTCTCCCACGATGCCTTTGTCAACGCGCGTCCGGCATCGCAGAACCTGATGAAAGTAGACCAGCGCGAAATCGAGTCTGCCCGCGTAACTCATGTGGTGTCGGCCGAGCCGGTACGTGCCAGCGTGATGGGTTCAGGGCGCCCGGCGCCGGTGAAACCGCCATCGGCGGTGTTAACTCGACCAGTGGTCGCGGTAAGGACGCCGCCTCCTGTCCCGCGTCCGATTGAGCAGCGGCAGGCGGAATCCGGCGGCCACCTGAACGAACAAGCCCTGGTGCGGCCGGTGGGTCCGTCGCATCCGGCACCGGTGAATCAGAACGAGCGCCCGCAGCAAAATAACGAGCGCCAGCCGGCGAACCAGGAAGGCTTCCGCTCCTTCGGTCAGCCGAATGAGGCGCAAAGCAATGTGAAGCCGATGTTACGGTCACAACCGCGAGTCTACGAACAACAGGGATCTGCGCCCACGGAGAATCGGACAACGGAGAACAGCACTCCCCAGCCCGAGAACCGCATGGCGCAAAGCGAGAACCGGCCGGAGCCTCAACAAAACCGGCAGTTCCAGCCTCCGCAGGGGGGCCATCCGTTAGTGCGGCCTGCGCCGCCGGTTCGCACTCCTTCTCCGGAGCAGGAACAACGGCAGCAGCAGAAGTTTAACCAGTGGCAGCAGCAGCGGCAGTCTACGCCGGCCCCCAAGCCGCAGCCACAACCGTCGCGTCCTGCGGAAGCGAGGCCCTCGAAGCACTGAGGTTTGACTGTCCCACCTCGCCTTGTGTAGGGTTCGCATGAGGCATGCGGTTGCGGACCACAAATCGAATCTTGAATACGCCGGGAGATCGAACCGTT
>JASLEQ010000226.1 GCA_030151135.1 Candidatus Sulfotelmatobacter sp.
GGTGGTCAACAACCGGACGGTGAACAACGTCAGCTACAACGGCGGAAGCGGCGGCGTAATGGCTCGGCCGACAGCGCAGGAAGAGGCATATGGGCGCGAGCAGCATTCGGCTCCGCTGGCGGTGCAGAATCAGCACATGCAGCTGGCCGCTCAGAACCGGCAGAACTTTGCGTCGGTGAATCAGGGACGTCCGGCCATCGCAGCGACGGCGCGTCCGGCGGACTTCAGCGGAAGGTCGGTGGTGGCGGCACGGGCCGCCGGCGGAGAATATCGCGCGCCGGCGATGTCGCCGCGAGAGGCGCGAGTGAACACGCCAGCAGCGGCGAATCATGGATCGCCCGCCGGGTCGAACCGGTCGAATGAAGGATTCCGGCCGTTCACCCCACCGTCGCACGGGAATGCTTCGAGCACGAATAATTCGAGCCGAGGAAATACGAACAGCGGCAGTGCGAATCGGCCGAGTTCGAATGATGGTTTCCGTTCGTTTAGTCCGCCATCGTCGAACAGTCGTGCGAATGAGAGCCGTCCGAGCCAGAGCGCGCCACAGAATGAGTCGAAACCGACGCCCTCGCGTCCGGCGCAGCAGCAAAGCGCTCCGCGATCGAATCCGCAGCCGCACCGCCAAGCGCCTCCTCCGAAAGAAGAGCATCGGGGGAAATAGGGCGGGGCCTTAGAACTTAAGGGACCGAGCCGGCCGAAACGCCGGCTCGATTTCTTTTTGCAAGTGCCGGGACGGCGGGCGTTCTGAGAGGCAGCAGCCAGAAGTTGAAGAGGATACAGCGCCGAGGTTCAGGTAGGTTCGAGGTTTGGCGGGACGCCTCCTCTGCTACAATTTTCGTATCCAAACCCACGATTTCCGCGTGCGGGCTGAAGGTGTCAAAACCGGGATGTCATCGAAGAAAACGAATTTCCGTTTAGTGGGTGCCTTCGCAGCGTTCGGGGCATTAATCTTGGCCGCGAGTTGCACGGGATTTTTTGTGAACCCGACGCTGAGTTCGCTTGCAGTCGGCCCTGCCACTCCCACTATTGAGACCGGAACTACGGATAATACCGTGCAAATGACCGTGTTCGGTACCAACAGCGACGGCAGCACCAGCACCGACCCGTCCGTTACCTGGACCATTACGCCGACGACGGTAGCGACCGTTTCCAAGACGGGGCTGGTTACATCCGTGGCGACCGGCACCGCGACGATTACAGCAACCTCGAATCAGAATCCCTCGATCACCGGCACGCAAAGCGTTACAGTGACGGTTGGATGTATTCAGTCGATCACGTTAACTCCAACGAGTGGAACGGTAACAACAAACGATCCGTCTGTTCAGATCGCAGCGAATGCGGCAACGTGTAATGGCTCCGCCGACGTTACCGATGTGGCAACTTGGACTTCCAGCAATACGAATCTTGCAACAGTTTCCGCCGGAACCGTGAGCATATTGTCCGGTATCACTACCGGCGGTACTGTGACCGTGACCGCAACTATCGGAAGCATCACCAGTAACGCAGCAACAATAACGGTCTCGCCTTAGCAGCTCGCGCTGACGGGTTTGATTTGAAACTGACAATTCCCAAAATTTCCCCGTTATTCGTTACTCGCTTGCGCGCGAATCGAACGGAAGCATTCGATAATCGGAGATCCTAAGTTCTGGCGAGACCCGCGCGGACAATGACGTAATGCAACTGCCCGCGCGGGCATGGGGAGAGAAACTACAGCGTAGCCCGAAGGTGACAGGCACGAACGTGAGATCCGTGCCGTGAGTGGTGAACATGCGGGAATAGCGCGCTTCGCCAAAAGCTTTCAACTGGCTGCGTCCCAGACGGAATTCCAAACCAGCGCCGGCGTTGAATCCCATCTTGTAGGTCGTGGAAGAAGCAACGACCTGATTCACGCCAAAAATTGACGGATAACAAAATCCATAAAAGGGATCGCAATAGACTGTGTTCACCAGCCCCGGCGTGGTAAGAGTGAGATTGCGGTAGTAAAGTCCTGGACCGGCCATGACATAGGGAGCGACGTGCCAGTGGGGCGATCCGTGCAAAACAGGCAGGAAGCTCAGAGACCAGATTGTGGTGTAGCCATTGGGCTCGCCATAGCGGGCGAGCGCTCTGCCATTGAGATTCCAGCGGTTGTAATTCCAGTCCAGATCGAGCGCGAGGTGGCGCGTAGGTTTGTAACCGCCGCGAAAGTCGAGGTTCCAACCGGTATCGACGTTATTTCCGGCTGGCCCTGCGGGTTCGCTGAAGCCTCCACCGGCGCTGAAGTCCACATGCGACGATTGCGCGTATGCGCTTCCTGCGATGCAAAGGATGGCAAAAGAAAAACTCAGGAGGGCTCGCGTAACGCACATGTTCTAACTCCGCCATTATGATGCGAGCGCGGGAACGTGGGTTTACGGAGTTCTCACGGCGGAAGATGCGAAGACTGTCCTTGCGAAGTTCAGACGTGAAGTCGCGGGTTGGAGTTACAAAGCGCCCCGCGAGCCCGGAGTGAGCGATCTGAAATTGAAGATCCTAATCGTTTTACTCTTTCATCATGGCATCGATGGTGGAGTAGAGCTGGTTATTGTCTTTGACCTCGACGTATGGCCTGCTCGGATTGCGGCTGCTGACGATATAGACAGTTGGAGTGTGGTCCAACTTGATCGCCTTTCCGATATCGCGGTCAGCATTGACCTCGGCGGCTAGTTTGCCGCTGGGATCAATGATGAAAGGCAGGTCGACTTTATGAGCGCTGGCAAATTTTTCAGCGTAGGCCCGCAGATTCTGGACGTTCACTTCGAGCTGATTCTCGAAGATGTAATCGCGGAACTGATTGCCCAATTCCTTGGAATGCGTGTCGAAATATCGCGCATAGACAGCCGCCTGGTAAGACCAGGGATGCATGGGCAGCGGAAAATCATGGCGAACGACTGGAATCTTGTAGGTTTTCGAGGCCTGTTCGACAAGCGGCGCCGTGCGGCGGCACATGGGGCACTCCAAGTCTTCAAAGACGACGATCGCGACCTGCGCTCCCTTGGGAGGACGCAGGACCGAATCGACGGTCTCCTGCGCCATGCTCACAGCGGCAGCAAGAATTAGAAGCGACGCGAGCGCCAAAGTGGCGAAACGATTCCAGAGAGTCATTCTCATAAGCAATTCTTCTCGATGAATTTTCCGCAATCCCTGCTCTGTTAGACGCCGAAAACAGCGGTCCAGCAGCCTACCCAGAAGTCGTGAAGCGTAGGAATGGGTAAATCTATGGTAACCGAGTCCGCACTCGAATGTCTTGGCGAGTGACGAGAGACGAGTGCATCGGACGTAAACTTTCGTGCAGTTACCTCGGCTGTATTCCGCGTTATATTTAGTCTTACTCCTCAATCAACGTGACGCAGCCTGGTTTAGCCCGCAGGATAAGCGCGGTCTTCGTCTTGACCGCGATCGTGAGTTTTTGCGCATGCAGCCGCGGCCGGCATCGCGTGCTGGAAGTGGCGTACGTTTCGGCGCCGCAAGCTTCTCTTCGGGATCAAGTCGCGCAGGTCTACAACCGCGTGGGAACGGTGAAAAACGGAGAGCGGGTCGAGATCATCGATCGCGAGAAGCGGTTCGCGCGGGTGCGGACGGGGAGCGGCATTGAAGGCTGGGTCGAGCAGCGGTATCTGATTGACCAGAAAACCTTCGACGGGTTGCAGCAGCTCACCCAGAATAATGTGAACGACCCGGTGCAGGCACCTGGAGTGTTGCGGAACGATACGAACCTGCATATCACTCCCGGGCGGGAGACGGATCATCTCTACCAGCTTACGGCAGGGGCGAAGGTTGCACTTCTGAAGCGGGCGACTGCGGAGAAACAGGGGGTCGTCCAGCCCGTGGCGAAGCCAGTATCGGCGAAATCGGAT
>JASLEQ010000231.1 GCA_030151135.1 Candidatus Sulfotelmatobacter sp.
GTTCTAAGGCGCCGAAGACACTACGAGGTTGGAACAGTTGAGAACGATCTGGACCGAGAGCGGCAGGATTCCGTCCGACTCTCAGGGACGCGACCTGAGGGTCCGCAGCCCTCTACATGCACGGATTCGGCACGAGGAAGATTGCGCCAGTGTGCAGCGAACTCGGCGTCGCGAAATCTTTCTGATAGTTAAAGCGCTTTGAGGAGAATGTCCTGAAGGCAAGGAACACGTTGTTCTCTGGACTCTCTATCTCGTGTTCTTCGCGGCCGTTATGGCTCCCTGTAGCTCTTGAGCTGCCGCATTGTGCGGGTCAATACGCAATGCGGCATGCACCGCCTCTTCAGATTCTTCCCATTTGGCCTCGCTTGCGAGCGCGGCTGCAAGATTGATCCAAGCCACAAAATACGAAGGCGATGCCTTTAGAGCAGCTCGGAAGCACTCCTCGGCTTTTCGAGCGTCTCCAGTCCGCACGGTCAGGAATCCAAGCTGATTCTGCGCTTCAGGCAGGTTTGGGTTCAACTGGATGGAGCGAACGAGTTCCACACGTTCGTCTGAGGTATTGTTGAGCAGGTCCAAAGCTTTGGCTAGTTTGTAGTGGAGCACACTATCGTCGGGTGTATTTGCCAGTGCTTCTCGGTAACGTTCGGAGGCTAGCTGTGGATTGCCATCAGCTATGGCTTGGTCGGCCTCCACTGTAAGTAATGCTGAGCGAGATTTTTTAAGTCCATCCGCCTTCTGCTGCTTAACATCGTTAAACTTGTTCGTTGCACTCTCTTCTTGTCCGAGGCTGCGCAGGACTCGGGCGAGTTCGTAGTGAACATCGAGTTCCCTGTCACCTAGGGATTCGGCCCTTTCGAGTTCCGCTTTCGATCTGCCGAGATCTCCCAACTCCTGGAAGACTTTACCGAGTTCGGCATGCGAAGGAGCAGAGGTGGGATTCAGTGCAATGGACCTTTCGAGATGGCGGCGCGCGTCAGAGAATCTAGCGGATTGGTTTTCGATTACGGCGCTTAGGTAAAGAACTTGCCAGTCGTGAGGATAGAGTGGCAACACTCTGCGGGCTTGATCAGGAGCACGTTCGGAGCGGCTTAATACAAGAGCCTTTAGATACATTGTCTCTGTCTTCTGATCGTAAGGATGCTTTTGGAGGGCAAGCTCAAAGATGTGTGATGCCTCGATCGGCCGATCCATGATCAGCAGAGCCATTGCTAACTGGTGCGCGATGGGAAGACTGTCAGGGTACGATGGACTCAGCACTTTTCTCCTACACCATGCCCGGCCTGGCCCTCACCGCCGCGTCTACCCTGGGCAGTTGATGTTGCTTCAGTAGACGGCGTTTCCACGAATCGAAGTTGTTCGGGCAGATCTTCGAACGCATCGTGGCCCAGTGTTTGGAAGAAGGTCTCGTACGCGGAGACAAGCTGTCGGTAGACGGAACGTTCGTTGAGGTGAATGCCTCTACCGAGAATGCGCTTCTTCCTGCTCGAAGCCGCCGTTGTGAGAAGCACGATTTTCTACAGATATTTTGCTGAAACTGTAAATTTCTCCCCTGTGATTTTGAATACATAGGATGACATTCAAGACGCCTATAATGATCGGCCTAGCATCAAAAGCCCGAATTGCTTGCGGGGCTGTTCTGTCAAAGCGAGAAAAGGGTTCGGGCCAATAGGAACCATTGAAAGTTACCATCCATAAGGGCAGCCACGAAATTGGCGGCAACTGCATTCAGGTCTCGTCGGGCGAGACAACGATTCTTCTCGATGTTGGTCTTCCTCTCAGCCCAGACAGCCAACCGGTCGACGTCTCGCGCCTCGCTGTTGATGCCGTCCTTATTAGTCATCCTCACCAGGACCACTTCGGGCTCATGGCTTCACTGCCGCCTGGCACTCCGGTTTACATCGGCAAGCTCGCTCAGAGCTTGATCGACGCCACGCAGATGTTCCTTGGCAGAGACAGATATACGCTCGACTTTCACGAGTTCAAGGCATGGCATCCGTTCGCCATCGGTGCGTTCACCATCACTCCCTACCTCGTTGATCACTCCGCCGCCGACGCCTACGCTTTCCTCATCGAGGCCGAAGGCAAGCGCCTGTTCTACAGCGGGGATCTTCGCTCCCATGGCCGAAAGGGAAAGCTCTTCGAAAATCTCGTGAAGCGCCCGATTCGCGGCATCGATGTCCTTTTTCTCGAAGGCACCATGATGCAGCGCACAAACGACCTCTTTCCCGACGAGAAGTCAGTCGAAGACAAGATCATCGAGACGATCCAACACCAGAAGAACATTTCGTTCCTGCTGTCGTCGTCGCAGAACATCGACCGCATCGTCTCCGCATACCGGGCTTGTAAACGGACCCACAAACTTTTGGTCATCGATATTTACGCCGCATGGGTGCTGGAACAGGTTCAGATGGTCAGCAGCAGTTCGCCCTGTATGGGCAGGCCGGAGGTTCGAGTTTACGCCAAAGGTAGTCAGTACGAGAGATTGAAGGCCAACCGCGAGTATTTTGGCGATTTCAGCCATCGGCTTTTTCGCAAGCGGGTGATGCCCAACGAACTGCGGGAAACTCCTCAAGCGTTCCTATACTTCGGCAAGATGTCCAGCTTTCCTTTCATCGACGAATTCAGGAATAGCGCCGCTCCGGTTAACGTTTTTTACTCGCAGTGGCTTGGCTATCTCGACGGGAACCACGCCGAGTACTTTGGTAGCGAAAGAATCTCTGGCTACCGAACAGACCCTGGCGTCAACTTCATCTACGGCCACACAAGCGGGCACGCGCCGGTAAAGGAGCTAAAGAGGCTGGCGGAAGCGTTGAAGACCAGAATTCTGATTCCGATTCACACGGAGCATCGCGAAGAGTTCTGTCAGATCTTTTCAAACGTAGTCGCACTGAATGATGGCGAGGTCTTTGACCTAGGCTGACTGTTTTGCGCGTTTTATAAATTTAGTCCATCGTCAGGACGGCGAGAGGAAGGTTCGAAGTGGGTGAATTCAAAAGAGGCCTGAGTGACAACTTCATAGCGGCTTTGGGCGAACTGGCCCGGAAGCCGAGTTGGTGGCAAGATGTGCTTGCTGACGGATCGCTGATCATCGGCATTCGCGATGAAGAATTTGACGTTTATTGGAACGGACAAGCGATCTTTCATGCCTACTTCCAGGGCGGAAGAGTGAATGTCAACACACATGTTAAATATTTGCTTGATCCGGACCGGTCGGATCGGGCCGCCTTGAAGGAAGACGGAACATTTTCTGTGGGCTCGACACCGATCCTTACGAACTATGCTCCGGGCACATTGAGCAAACTGAAACGGGCTGCCGACTTGTTCTCGGGAATGGAAAAGCAAGGCGTTCACGCCATTGTCGGATCTAACGAGGACATCGTCGATGTCGAGATCAGGCTCGACGCGAAGGATCTCGATACAAAACGCAATCAGCCGAGGATGGACATCGCCGCGTTTCAAAAGCAGTCCGATGCTGTGAGGCTTGTCTTCTGGGAGGCGAAGCTGTTCGCCAACAAGGAGCTTCGTGCCTCTAGAAACTCCGAACCAAAGGTTGTCAGGCAAATCAAAGAATACAAGCAGGTCTTGCAAGCACAAGCAGACGGAGTACTTCATTCGTACCGACTCGTCGCAAGGAATCTAGTCGCAATCGCAGAAATGAGTCACGGTGCCCGCGAAGTCGGACCTGCGATTCGAGCTGTAGCGAATGGAGAGGAATTGAGGATAAGTTCCCCTGCGAACGTCGGACTCGTTATTTTCGGTTTCGACGCTGACCAGAAAGCGGAAGACAGCATCGTCTACAAGCACTTTGAGAAATTGAAAAGGGAACTGGGTTCTGAATCAGTGCGCACGAGTGGCAAAGCCGATGGTTTGAAGCTCCGCGCTTTGGGATGAAGAATTGACGAGCGGCGCGGGCATGCGGCAACGAGTTCAAGCATTAGACACTTCCCAGGTTCCAAATGGGGGATCTGGGGTTCCGGCACCGCGCCAAAACAGAAGGCATCGTATGTTCGTTAACCAGATTCATTGATTGCGCCATGGAAAGACGCGATGCATGAAGCGGCAGGCTGGTGGAAGGAACTTATGCAACCGAGCGAAGATGTCCGGCAGATGCTCACTCATATAGCTGACCGCAACAAGCGCTGCCAGGCGGCGCGCAAGGCCGGCGAGCCGGAGATCGG